>NZ_JBAMDI010000111.1:0-37136 GCF_036961695.1 Pseudomonas sp. CGJS7
GCGCGCTAGTCGACCCGGCAACGGCCTGAACCGCGAGCGAGACGCGACGGCGGCGCCGCGCACGCAAAACGCTCGCAAACGCAGCCGCGGCGGTGCCATCGGCGCGGCGCGACAGCGCCCGCGCCGACGCTCCCGAGCCAAGCCTCAGCGACAACCTGCTAGGCTTTCTCGATGATCGAATCAGGCCCCAATCCGTCCGCGACCGCGCCCGCCACCCTCGCCAGCCGCTTCCGCGGCTATTTGCCGGTGGTGGTGGACGTGGAAACCGGCGGCTTCGACTGGAACAAACACGCGCTGCTGGAAATCGCGGTGCAACCGCTGGAACTGGACGCCGACGGCCTGCTGGTGCCCGGCGAAGTCGCCAGCGCTCACGTCGTGCCGGCCGCCGGAATGTTGATCGATCCCAAGTCGCTGGAAGTCACCGGCATCGACATCGACCACCCGTTCCGCGACGCCAAGCCCGAGCGCCAGGCGCTGGAAGCGGTGTTCGCGCCGGTGCGCGACGCGGTCAAGCGGCACGGCTGCCAGCGCGCGATCCTGGTCGGCCACAACGCCCATTTCGACCTCAATTTCCTCAACGCCGCGGTCGCCCGCAGCGGCCACAAGCGCAACCCGTTCCATCCTTTCAGCGTGTTCGACACGGTGACCCTGGCCGGCGTCGCCTACGGCCAGACCGTGCTGGCCCGCGCGATCCAGGCTGCCGGGATGCAATGGAACCCGCAGGAAGCGCATTCGGCGGTGTACGACACCGAGCGCACGGCGCAGTTGTTTTGCAAGATCGTCAATGCGTGGCCGCGGGGCTGATTTGCGCATACCGGATCGCGCCGTCGATCGCATGAGGGCCCCACAAGGACCGTCGAATGCCCATCGCGCAACACCCTTATCTGTGGATTCCCGGGCAAGGACCGGACCCCGATGCCCTGCGCCGCTTGCGCGCGCGCGCACCGCAACCCAAGCAGCCGATGGGCGAAGCGTGGTTCATGGGCGAGGACCGGCAGATGTACGCCGGATTGATGCACCCCGACCCGCAGGCCTGGCCGAGTAGCGAACTGGAGAACGCGCTCGATGCGCTGACCTCGGGACCGCGATCTTTCGGCCATCGCGCCGAATGGAGCAGATGGTTCGACTTTCTGTTGCCGCGCGTGCTCGAACGTAGCGACGACGTCGATTTCTACGAAATGCTGGTCAGCGCTGTCTTCGTGCATTGTCTGGACCCGGCCTTGCCGGGACGGGAACCGGGTTTCCGTCGCGATCTGCTGGACAGCTTGGGCCGCAGACTGATGGCCCCATCGTGCTGGCACAACGGACAAGCCGGAGGCAGCGACGGCCTGCTGCGCCAGCTAGGAAGCCGTATCCACGGGATCGGCGCCGACGGCGCGTTCTCGGCCGCCTGCTGTCTGGTGCTGCGCTATTTGGATAGCGACGCGATCGAGGATTGGCTGCAATCGGTATTGGCCATCGAGGATCCCGATTGGCGATGCGCCTTCGTAGTCTGGCTCGCCGGCGCCGCCGTCCTGGTGTTCGACGGCGAGCAACCCGAGAGCATGGACAACTCGCCGTATCTGGATATCGGTTGGAATCGGGATTGGTTGCTGGACGGGAGCGTCCCCTCGCGCCGTCTGGATCGCGACGCGGCGCAGTTCGCTTTCTTTCCCAAACCTCAGATAGTCGCCTTGCTCGCTTCGCTGCGGCGACACCTCGACCTGAACACGCTCTCGCGCTTGGGCGAGCAGTTGGCCGCCTCACCGATCCCGGACCGCGATCGCAAGACCGCGCCGTGGCAATACGATTCCGCGGCGCTGCTGGTAGCCGAACGCTACGAACTCCAATAGTCGCTGCCGCAGCGGGCACGCTCGGGCTGTTTCACCGCTGCAACCTCTGGCCTTGGCCTGCCGCGCGAAGCCGGTGCGTTGAATCCAACATCGACCGGCAGCGCGCCGTATCGCCGACTTTCTTCACCGCACGATTGCCCGCGCGGCCATTGCCATGGACCGGAGGACAGGATGTTCGCTTTCGACGACGAGCAATTTCTCGACGGCTACCGCCGCCGTTTCGGCCCGCTCAACGACGCGCTGGCGCAAGCGGTGCGGTTCTTGATCGGCCGGATCGAGCAGGACGCGAGCTTCACTCTCAATCCTTCGCATCGCAATCAGATCGCCTACTGCCTGGCGACGTTCAAATGGGAAACCGCGCACACGCTGCGGCCGATCGACGAATTCGGCGACGACGCGCGCTTCAACCGCCTGTACGGTCCGGACACGCGCGTGGGCAAGATGCTCGGCAACACCAAGCCCGGCGACGGCGCGCGCTTCCACGGCCGCGGTTATGTGCAGCTGACCGGCCGCGCCAATTACGAGCGCGCCGGCAAGATTCTCGGCATCGATCTGCTGAACAAACCCGACGACGCCAAGAAGCCCGAGGTCGCGTATGCGATCGCGATGGAAGGCATGAAGAAGGGCTGGTTCACCGGCAAGAAACTCGATCAGTACTTCAAGCCCGGGCAGTTGCCCAACTACGAAGAAGCGCGGCGGATCATCAACGGTCAGGACAAGGCGCAGACCATCGCCGACATCGCCCGGCGTTTCGACGAATTGTTGGCCAACGCCCTGGAGTGACTCAAGCCGCCGGCACGGTTTCGCCCAGGGCCATGTGGATCAGCGGAAACGGCCGGCCCTGGCCGTCGAGCGGCGAACGGCCGACGTCGACGAAACCGTAATGGCGGTAGAAGCCGTGCGCTTGCGGGTTGTGTTCGTTGACGTCGACGGTCAACGCGCCGCGCAGCGCGCGCGCGTGATCGAGCAGGCGCGTGCCGATGCCCTGCCCGCGCCAGCGCGGGTCCAGGAACAGCATCTCCACTTGCGTATCGGACAGGCCGATGAAACCGGCCGGGCGTTGGTCGGGGCCGTCGTAGACCCAGATCTCGACCGCGTCGAGGTAGACGTCGCGCACCTGCGGCAGCAGTTCGGCGATGTCGTTTTCGCTGAGGAAATCGTGGGTCGCGCGGACCGAGCGCAGCCACACGTCCAACAGCAAGGGGTTGTCGGCGGGAGTGCGGGCGCGAATGCTCATGCATCGATCCATGACGGCGAAACAGCGAGGAAGCGGCGCGATACGCGATCGCGCCGCTTGCGACGGCTCAGGCCGCCAGCTTCAGACCGACCAGGCCGGCGACGATCAGCAGCACGCTGACGATGCGCAGTGCGTTGGCGGGCTCATTGAACAGCACGATGCCGAGAATGACCGTACCGATCGCGCCGACGCCGACCCAGATCGCGTACGCGGTGCCGACCGGCAACGTCTTCATCGCCAGGCCCAGCAGGCCCAGGCTGACGATCATCGCGGCGATGGTGCCGACCGACGGCCAGAGTTTGGTGAAACCTTCGGTGTATTTCAGACCGATCGCCCAGCCCACTTCGAACAGGCCGGCGAGTACGAGCAAAACCCAGGGCATGACTGACTCCCGTTTGAGATGGGGCCGTCCCCGGATGAGATTGAAGCAGCGGGGTCGTCCCCGCCTCGTGAAACGTAGTCTCTCACGCGGCCGATGCCGGTCTATGACCGGGATGTAACCCCGCGACCGCGGCGGCGAACGGTCCGGACCCGCTCGATGCCGGTCCGGCCGGCGTTACCGATCAAGCCGCGCCGCGTTGGCGCACGGCTTCGAACAAAGTCACGCCCGAGGCGACCGACACGTTCAGGCTCTCGACACCGCCGGCGGCGTTGCCGCCGGGCATCGGAATCTTGACCAACTGATCGCAGTTTTCGCGGGTCAGGCGGCGCAGGCCGTCGGCTTCGCCGCCCAGGACCAGGGCGACGTTGCCCTTGAGGTCGATCGAATACAACGACGCCTCGGCTTCGCCGGCTAGGCCGTAGATCCACACGCCGAGCTGTTGCAGATCGCGCATCGCCCGGGCCAGGTTGGTCACCGGAATCACCGGAATGCTGTCGGCGGCGCCGGCCGAGGTCTTGCGCACGGTCGCGTTGACCTGCACCGACTTGTCCTTGGGGATGATCACCGCGGTCGCGCCGGCCGCGGCCGCGCTGCGCAGGCAGGCGCCGAGGTTGTGCGGGTCTTGCACGCCGTCGAGGATCAGGATCAGGGCCTTGCCTTCGGCGGCTTCGACCAAGCCTTCCAGCTCGTTCTCGTTCCAGGTCTTGGCCGCGGCGTAACGCGCGACCACGCCCTGATGGCGCAGATTGCCGACCACGCCTTCCAGCGCGCTGGTCGCGACCCGGCGCACATCGATGTCGGCGCGGCGGGCGGCGGTCTCGATCTCGGTCAGGCGCGGGTTCTTGGCGCCGGCTTCGATCAGCACCTCGCGCACGTTTTGCGCATCGTGCTCGATCGATGCGGCGACGGCGTTGATGCCGGCGATCCATTGTTTCTGGCTCATGGGCTTTCCGTGGGGCGGTCGTGGCCGGCCGGGACGCGGCGGCGGGCGGCAATTCTAAGCCACTGGGGCGTGGGCGTCCTGAAAATACGCCGATGGCGAATCCCCGAGGCGTATTCCCCCCTTTGAAAAAGGGGGGCCAGGGGGGGATTCGCTTTTGCCTTTGCCTCTGAAGCAACAGCAAAAGCTCAAATCCCCCGCGTCCGCTGCGCGGACGCCGCCCCCTTTTCTAAAGGGGGCAAAGGGGGGGGCCGCTTTCTAACGAGGGCAAGCGCTCAGTACTTCTGCTTGACCCGCTTGGCCGGCTGACCCCGCGGCGGCAACGGTTTCGCCCCGCGCTCCTCATCGACCAGCTTGAAGTCGATCTTGCGGTCCTCGACGCTGGCCTTGAGCACCACGATCCGCACCCGATCGCCCAACCGGAACTCGCGCGCAGTGCGCTCGCCCTGGAGCGTCTTGCGAATCGGATCGAAGTGGTAATAGTCGTGCGGCAACTGCGTCACATGCACCAAACCGTTGACCTTGGACTCATCGAGCTCGATGAACAAACCAAAGCTGGTCACCCCGCTGATGGTGCCCTCGAACTCGCCGCCGACATGCTGCTCCATCCACGCGGCGCGGTAGCGCTCATCGACCTCACGCTCGGCCTCATCGGCGCGACGCTCGCGTTCGGAGCATTGCAGCGCCAACGCCGCCATCTGCCGCGGCGAGTAGCCGTAGGCGCTGGGCTTGGCGCCGCTGAGCGCGTGCTTGATCGCGCGGTGCACCAGCAAATCCGGATAGCGCCGGATCGGCGAGGTGAAGTGCGCGTAAGCGTGCAAGGCCAGGCCGAAGTGGCCGACGTTCTCCGGCGCGTACACCGCCAGGCTCTGGCTGCGCAGCAGCACCGACTCGATCAGCGCCGCGTCCGGACGCTCGCGGATCTTCTTCAGCAACTGGGTGAAATCGCGCGGCTCGACCTGATTCCAGGCCGGCATGCGCAATTTGAATTCCTTGAGGAACTCCTGCAGATCGGCGTACTTCTGCTCCGGCGGCCGGTCGTGAATGCGGTACGGCGCCGGCACCTCTTGCGCGATCAGGAACTTGGCCGCCTCCACGTTGGCCGCGATCATGCATTCCTCGATCAGCTTGTGCGCATCGTTGCGCTGAAGCATCCCGGCCTGAGTCACCTCGCCGTTGCTGCCCAGCACGAAGCGCACTTCGCTGGATTCGAACTCGATCGCGCCGCGCTTGTGCCGCGCTTTCAACAGCACCTGGAACAACTGGTGCAGCCGCTGGATATTCGGCAGCAGCGAACCGATCTGCGCGCGCGCTTCGGACTGCAGTTCTTCGCCGACATCGCCGACCGCGTTCCACACCGTGGTGTAGGTCAAGCGCGCGTGCGAGTTCATCACCGCTTCGTAGAACCTGGATTCGGTGACCTGCCCTTCGCGGTCGATCTGCATGTCGCAGACGAAACACAGCCGGTCGACCTTCGGATTCAACGAGCAAATGCCGTTGGACAGCGTCTCCGGCAGCATCGGCACGACGAAGCCGGGGAAGTACACCGAGGTCGCGCGCTTCTGCGCTTCATCGTCCAGCGGCGTGCCGGGACGGACGTAATGGGAAACGTCGGCGATCGCCACCACCAGCCGGAAACCGTCGCGGTTGCTCTCGCAATACACCGCGTCGTCGAAGTCCTTGGCGTCCTCGCCGTCGATGGTGACCAGCGGCATCGCGCGCAGGTCCACCCGCCGCGCCGCCACCGACTCGGGCACGCTCAGCGGCACCGCCGCGGCTTCGTCCAGGGTTTCTTGCGGGAACACATCGGGAATTTCGTGGCCGTGGATGGCCGCCTGCACCGCCAGCGAGGCGGTGAGTTTGTCGCCCAGCACCGCCAGCACGCGGCCGATCGGCGGGCGCTTGGGATCGGGCGCCTGGACCAGTTCGCACACCACCAATTGGCCGTTGTGCGCGTCCATCCGCGCATCCGGCGGAATCTGCACGTTGCGCTGGATGCGGCGGTCGTCGGGCACCACGTAGCTGATGCCCTGCTCCAGGGTGAAACGGCCGATCAAACGGTTGAGCCGGCGTTCGAGCACTTCCACGATCGCGCCTTCGCGGCGGCCGCGGCGGTCCACGCCGGTGACGCTGACCAACACGCGGTCGCCGTGCATGGCCTTGCGCATTTCGAACGGCGGCAGGAACAGATCGTCGCCGCCGGCTTCCGGGCGCAGGAAACCGAAACCGTCGGGATTGGCGATCACCACCCCGGGGATCAGATCCATCTGCGCCGCCGGGGCGAAATCGCCCTTGCGGTTACGGATCAGCTGGCCGTCGCGGATCATCGCGCCCAGGCGCTTGCCCAGCGCGTCGGCGCGGTCGGGCGCGGTGAGGTTGAGGCGTTCGGCCAGGCTTTCGGCGGTCATCGGGCCGTCGGCCGCGGCCAGGGTCTGCAGGATCAGCTCGCGGCTGGCGATCGGCTGCTCGTAGCGCGAGGCTTCGCGGTCGGCGTAAGGATCGTGATAAGGCGCCGGAGCGCGGTGGGCGGGCGCGGGGCCGTCGCCGGATTTCTTGCGCGAGCCCTTGCTGGGTGGGCCGTGCTGCAGGTTCTCGGGCAACCAGGCCGGGCGCGGCGCGGCGCTCTTGCGGGGTTTGCCGGCGCCGCCGGGCGTGTTGCGGGAAGGTGCTTTGCCGCCGGTCGGTCCGGTCTTCTTGCTCTTAGTCTTTTTTGTCATGTCCTATATGGTCGCACATCGACATGAATACGGCGTCGGCGGCGGCCGCCGCCGGTCGGCGGGACCGGCGGTGGACAAGCGCGGCGGTCGGAACGGCGATGTGCGCTGCAACATGGCCCAGGCGCCGCGATCGGCGCACTCACTCGCCGCTCACGCGCGGTCGTCGGTTCGAGGTTCGATGCGGTCACGCTGCCGCGGCGCGGGCGGCGGCGGATCGTCCGTGCAGCGTTCCCATTCGGACATCGGCAAACCGCGGTAACTCAGGCATTTCGCCGATCCATGCGCGAGCTTGCGCCGGTCGCCGCGACGCGGCTACGGCCGCTCGGCCTTTACCCAACCGCGCCGCCGCGCGCATCTGTGATCCGACCCACAGTTGACCGCAACGGTTTCACCCGCAACCGCTTGCACTTCGGCGGCTTCCGCGAAGTCCGGATAAACGCACAAAACCGCCGATTTCCGCGGCATAGGTTGAGCCCGCCCGGCGTCAGCGCGGGCCGCAGACGACGCCACCCGTCGCCCACCACACCTGCCAAGGAAACGCACGATGATTCGCAAGAACGCACTTTGCCTGGCGCTTGTCGCCGGCCTGTCCGGCTTCTCGATGAGTGCAGCCGCCCACAAACCCGCGTCGGCCGAAATGGATTCGGCGCCGGTCGCCGAGACCCCGTCCGCCGGCGCCATGGGCGCGGCCGACTTCGCCGTTACCGCCAAGACCGCCGCGCCGCGTTTGTTCAGCCTCGGCCAGCCGACCAGCCTGGACGTGTCCGCGTTGAAAGACCGCCGCGTGCGCCAGGACAAGAACGGCGAACCGCTGGAAATCGGCTTCGCCCGCGACATCGCCCGCGGCAATGTCGAATTAAGGAGTTTGAACTGGGTGCCGTTGGCCAACGGCGGCCAAGCCGCTCGCTTTGAAGTGTCCTCCGCCGGCGCGGTCGCGCTGCGCGCGGGGTTGTCGCTGCGCGGCGCCGGCGCCAAGTCGGTCAAGCTGCATTTCGCCGGCAACGACGGCCGCGTGTTCGAACAAAGCGGCGCGGATTTCGCCGGCAACGAACTGGGCTGGTCGCCGGTGCTCGCCGGCGATACCGCCACGGTCGAAATCGTTCTGCCCAAGGGCGTCAACGCCAAGTCGCTGTCGCTGAAACTGCCGCAGCTCTCGCATCTGGACGTCAGCCCGGCGGCCAGCGAGAAGACGCTGCAGAAAGCGGTCGGCGACAGCGATTACTGCGAGAAGGACATCGTCTGCCGGGTCAGCCCGCCCTCGGGTTTCGTGTCCACGGCCAAGTCGGTCGCGCGCATGACCTTCACCACCGGCGGCGGCACCTACCTGTGCACCGGCACCTTGCTCAACAACAACCATTCGCCGAAGAAGCGTCTGTTCTGGACCGCCGCGCACTGCATCAGCACCCAAACCGTCGCCAACACCCTGCAGACCTACTGGTTCTACGACGTGACCAGCTGCGGCGGCTCGACCGTCAACCCGGCTTACACCACCCTCAGCGGCGGCGCTTACCTGCGTCACGCCAACGGCACCCGCGACACCGCGCTGCTGGAGCTCAAGACCGCGCCGCCGTCGGGCGCGGTGTATGCGGGTTGGTCGAGCGCGCTGATCGGCGCCACCGGCACCGCGATCGAAGGCATCCATCACCCGGCCGGCGACGTCAAGAAGTATTCGCTGGGTTCGGTGACCTCGCTGTCGTCTTCGATCGACGGCAAATCGCCGCTGTACAAGGTGGTGTGGAACACCGGCGTGACCGAAGGCGGCTCCTCGGGTTCGGGTCTGTTCACCGTGACCAGCAGCGGCGGCTACCAGCTGCGCGGCGGCCTGTACGGCGGCACCTCGTACTGCAGCGCGCCGCGCGATCCGGATTACTACTCGCGCTTCGCCGACATCTATTCGAGCGTGTCGAGCTACTTCAATCCCTGAGCGTCGGACATCGCGATCGGCCGGCAAGGCGATCGCGATGTTGTTCGGAGGGGCCGGCCGCTGCGCGAGCAGCGGTCGGCCTTTTTCGTTGGGCGATGCGTCAACGCGGACCAACCGCGCAACCGAACCGACCGCGCCCCCTCCCAACCCGTCATTCCGGCGAAAGCCGGAACCCATTTTGATTCGGCTCTACCGGATAGCCGCTCATCGGAAACCCTTATTCCCAATATTGCAGGTTACACCGCCAACCCAGTAACCTTTGAAAACGACTTCAAAGGTAGCCGCATGCGCCTGCAGCATCACGACTTCCGCCCCGCCGATCTGGTCGGCGGCGATCCCGCGTTGGACCTGGTCAACACCGTGACCGCGCGCGACACCGAGCCGCGCGACTGGCTGGACGACTACGCCGCCCTGCTGCGCTGGGCGCAGCGCAGCGGCGCGTTCGCCGAAGCCGATCTGAGCGCGCTGCAAACCCAGGCCGCGCAAGCCCCGGCCAAGGCCGCCGCCGCGTTGGCGCGCTGCAAGCTCTTGCGCGAAGCGCTGTGCGACGCGCTGTATGCCCTCGCCCACGGCCGCGAACCGAGCCAGGCGGATCTGGACGCGCTCGATCAGGCTCGGCTGACCGCCTCGCGCGCCGCGCGTCTGGTTTCGCTGGATTCGCGCTTGCAGACGCAGTGGACCGTGCAACGCTCGGGCCTGGACCTGATCGCGCACACCCTCACCGCTTACGCGATCGAACTGCTCAAGGACGCGCGCCTGGATCGGCTGCGCGTCTGCGACGGCCGCGATTGCGGTTGGGTGTTCCTGGACACATCCAAGAGCGGGCGCCGCCGCTGGTGCGATATGGCGACCTGCGGAAACGTTGCCAAGGCGCGGCGTTTCCAGCAAAAGCAACGCGAATGAAAACGGCGGCGGGCCGCACCGGCCCGTCGCCGCATCAAGCCGGTCTTATTCGCCGCCGCCTGGATTCGGACGAACGCGGCTGTCGCCGACTGCACCCTTTGTCGCCACCGCGGAGGTTCAGTGAACGATCCACGACCGTCCCATAACGCCGACCCGATCGGGTACTGGCTGTCCACGGCGATGCTGGCCGCGGTCTGCGCCAGCGCGATGGCCTATCAACGGCCGGAGCCGAAGGCGTCCGAACCGCAACGCTGGGCGCCGCGCAATATCGCCAGCGATCAGTACGAATCCTCGCCCAGCTTCAGCCCCGACGGCCGCGAGTTGTACTTCATGCGCAGCGATCGTCAGTTCGCCAACTGGCGAATCCTGCGTTCGCGTTGCGAAGCCAACGGCTGGTCGCCGCCCGAGCCGCCGGAGTTCGCCGCCGGCAAAGCGGGGCTGGATGCGGACCCGTTCGTTACCGCCGATGGTCGCCGCTTGTATTTCGTTTCGGCGCGGCACGATTCGAAGGGCGAGGATCTGGACATCTATTACGTCGACCGCCGGCCGAACGGCGGCTGGGGCGAGCCGCGACGGCTGCCCGCACCGGTCAACTCGAAAGCGTCCGAGTTGCTGCCGCGCGTCGCCGCCGACGGGCAGTTGTATTTCGGCTCCAGCCGCGAAGGTGGCCTTGGCCAGGGCGATCTGTACAGCGCGCGGCAGGATGCGCAGGGGCGCTGGAGCGTGCGCAATCTCGGCGCGCCGTTGAGCAGCGCGGCCAACGAGTACGAGGCCGAGATTTCGCGCGATGGGCGTGAGCTGATTGCGGTGACCGATCGGGGCGATCGTTCGCATTTGTATCGTTATCGCCGCGAGGGCGGTCGGTGGCGCGAACTTGGCCGTATCCCTGCGCGTGCGGACGTGTTCCAGGTCGGGCCGTTGCTGTCGCCGCGCGGCGATCGGTTGTTGTTCGCACAGGCCGATGGCGAACGTTCGGGGGAGTTTTTTCTGGTCGATCTGGTGGCCGGGGCGGACACGAGGTGGCCGCCTAGGTGTCCTGGTGGCGACGGGGAGCGGTGATTGTGCTGGCTATGCGGTTCGCGGGTAACGGCAAGAGCAAAGTCAAAATGGATTCCGGCTTTCGCCGGAATGACGGGGTGTGGGTGGCGAGGTAAAGATGGGAGGGCGCGGTTGTTTTCCGTCCACGCCCCGCAGCGGAAGCAGCGGCGGCAGCAGTGGCAGCAGTGGCAGTAGTGGCAGTAGTGGCAGTAGTGGCAGTAGTGGCAGTAGTGGCAGCAGTGGCAGCAGTGGCAGCAGTGGCAGCAGCGGCAACAGTGGCAACACCAGCAAACCAAGATCTCCGCGCCACCCCCACCCCGTCATTCCGGCGAAAGCCGGAATCCATTTTGACTTTGGCTGTTGCTGTTGCTGTTTCCGTTCCCGCCAACAAGCGAAGAAAAGCAAGATCAAAATGGATTCCGGCTTTCGCCGGAATGACGGGGTGGAAGGTTACGCGGGAGCAATGAGGCCCACGAGCTTCAGGCCGAAACCCCAGGCGCATGCTCCGGATTCTCCTCGCGCGTCGCCCGCGGCTTGGGCTGAATCAACGGCGTCTGCTGCATATTCCCGTACAGCAACGACACCCCTGCGCGCACGCCCCCGACCAGTTCCAGCTCGAACCGCTCCGCATCGCGCTTGCGGATATCGGCGACCACCTCGGCCGCATCGTCGGCCGACACGCCCAGTTCCACCAACGCCGCTTCACCGAACCGCATCGCCGACTCGAAGGTCTCGCGCACTTGCAGATCGACCCCGGCATGCACCAGTTCCAGCGCATGCTCGCGGTCGAAACTGCGCGCCAACACCCGCGCCTGCGGGAACTCGTGGCGGATCAGCTGCGCGGTGGACGTGGCCGCGGCGCGGTCGTCGATGCAGATCGCGATCAACTGCGCGGTGCCGGCGCCGGAGGCGCGCAGCACGTCCAGGCGGGTGCCGTCGCCGTAATACACCTTGAAACCGAAGGTCTGCGCGCTCTCGATCATTTCCACGTCGGTGTCGATGATCGCCACCTCCACCGCCCGCGCCAGCAACGACTGGCTGACCACCTGGCCGAAACGGCCGAAGCCGATCAGCAGCACGCTGCCGCTGAGCCCGTTGGGTTCGTCCACGCCCTCCAGCGACAACGCCGTCTTCGGCGACAGCTTGCGCAAGGCGATGATCGCCACCGGCGTCAGCGCCATCGACAACACCACGATCGCGGTGAGGTTGGCGCTGACCGCCGCGTCGATCAGCTTGGCGTTGGCCGCGGCCGAAAACAGCACGAACGCGAACTCACCGCCCTGCGCCATCAGCACCGCGCGGTCCAGCGCCTCGGTGTGGCAGGACTTCATCAGCCGGGCGACGATGTAGATGCACAGCGCCTTGACCAGCATCAGCGCCAGCACGCCGCCGACGATCAGCGGCCAGTTCGCCGCGACCACCTGCAAGTCCAGCGACATGCCCACGCTGAGGAAAAACAAGCCCAGCAGGATGCCGCGGAACGGTTCCACGTCGGCTTCGAGCTGATGGCGGAAGGTCGATTCCGACAGCAACACGCCGGCCAGGAACGCGCCCATCGCCATCGACAGCCCGCCGATCTGCATCAGCAACGCCGCGCCCAGCACCACCAGCAGCGCCGCCGCGGTCATCACCTCGCGCGCCTTGGCCGCCGCCAGCACCCGGAACAAGGGATTGAGCAACCAGATCCCGGCCGCCACCAAGGTCGCCAGCGAAGCCAAGGCGATGCCGATGTCGGCCCAGCGCGAATGCGCCACCGCGCCCGGGTTGGCTTCCGGCGGCGCCATGAACGCGACCAGCGCCAGCAGCGGCACGATCAGCAGATCCTCGAACAGCAGAATCGAGACGATCCGCTGCCCGCGCGGCAAGGCCAGATCGCCGCGTTCGCCGAGGATCTGCATCACGATCGCGGTGGAGGTGAGCACGAAACCCATCGCGCCGATGAAGGCCACCATCGGCGGAAAACCGAACGCCAGCCCGACCCCGGTCATGGCCAGCGAGCACAACGCGATCTGCGCGGTGCCCAGGCCGAAGATCTCGCGGCGCAGACTCCACAGATGCGAGGGCCGCATCTCCAGGCCGATGATGAACAAGAACATCACCACGCCCAACTCGGCCACATGCAGGATCGCCTGCGGATCGGCGAAGAATCCCAACCCGAACGGGCCGATCGCCAGGCCCGCGGCCAGATAGCCCAGCACCGAGCCCAGCCCGATCCGCTTGAAGATCGGCACCGCGACCACCCCGGCCGCCAGCAGCACCACCACCTTGATCAGTTCGCTGCTTTGCGCTTCAGCGGCCATCGCGCGTCTCCCGTCGTTGCGTTCATACCCATCCGGGCCCGCCGCGACGCGCCCTTGCGCACAGACTAGCAGGCACACCGCGACAGGCACGCCCGATGCGAAAATCCTGCGTATCATCGCCGGCATCCCACTGCCTTCTGGAACGCCCATGCGCCTGCGCGCGGCCGTACTCGCCTTCGTTGTGTCCGTGGCCGCCGTGTGCGGCGCCGCGCGCGCCGGCAGCGGCGAGGCGACGGTGGTCAGCGCGACCGTCGCCGACCGGCCGATCGAAGGCGCGGCGGTCGAGTTGCGCCGGCCGGGCCAGCCGGCGCTGACGGCGGTCACCGACGCGCGCGGCCGCATCGCCCTGGATCCGGCCGCGTTGCGCGATCCGGACGCGCGCCTGAGCATCCGCAAGTCCGGCCACGCCGAGTTGTTGGCCCACTGCCCCTGCGACGGCGCCAACTACGCGCTCAGCCCGGCGCTGCAAAGCCTGGACGGCCTGCGCATGGTGCTGAGCTGGGGCGCGGCCCGGGCCGATCTGGACGCGCACCTGAGCTTCCCCGGCGAGCACGTTTATTTCGAGCGCAAGAACGGCGAAGACGCGCGCCTGGATCTGGACGACACCGAACGCCACGGCCCGGAAACCATCACCGTGCTGCGCAAACATCCCGGCGAGGTCTACACCTACGCCGTGCACGATTTCGCCAATCGGCAAAACCCGGCCGCCGATGCCTTGGCGCGCAGCCAGGCGCGGGTCTACGTCTACGTCGGTCAGACCCTGGTGCGCACCTACAGCGCGCCGCAGCAGCCCGGCAATCTGTGGACGGTGTTGCGGGTCGACGGCGAAGGCCGCTTCCAGGACATCAACCGGATCGGCGCCAGCCGTTCGCCGGCGGAGAAGATCGGCGCGGAAATCGCCCGCATCGGCGTCGACAGCGGCCATCCGCAAGTCAGCGAAAACAGCGACGACGCCGAGCAAGCCAATCAACGCGGCGAAGCGGCGTATCGCAGCGGCGATCTGATCGGCGCCATCGCCGCGTATCAACAAGCGATCGAACTCGACCCCAACCACGCCCAGGCCTACGCCAATCTCGGCCTGGCCTATGTCAAGCGCGGCCGCGCCGCCGAGGCGATCTGGGCCTCGCGCAAGGCCATCGCCCTGGCCAAGGGCGCCAACGCCGCGACGGTCCGCGCCGGCGCCCACTACAACATCGGCAAGCTCTACGAAGAAGACGGCCAGTACGAGCGGGCGATGTCGAGTTATCTGGCGGCCAAGCGCGAGAAGCCGGACAAATCCTACGATCAGGCGCTCGAACGGGTCAGCGCGTATTGATGCGGCGGCCGATGCGCGGGCACAGTGGCGGCAGGTCGGAGTGAGGAACAGCATGCAATCGATGTGTGGTCGCGGCGTTAGCTCGCGACAGCCCAAGCGATCGGCCGCGCGGTCTCGCGCCGCCCTCGCCTTGTGCGCGCTGCTCGCGCTTGCGCCGACGCTCTCGCCCGCGCACGCCGCCGGCCCGGCCGAAGTCGCCAGCGCCGACCGCGCGAGCTGGCCGCGGCCGATCGATTCGCCGGCCGGGTTCGACCGCGCCTCGCGCGCCGAGATCCTCGCCTTCGCCCACCAACTGCTGCGGTCCGAGGCGCTCGACGACGCCGCCCTGGCGCAACGCCTGCGGCTCAAGCAGGTCGACCGCGCCAGCGTCGACAAGATCCGCGCGCGCTGGTGGCGGCGGCTCGGCGACAACTACCGACTGGCCTCGCGCGCCTGCGCCGCGCGCGAGCCGATGTGCGCACCGGCCGCCGACACCGCCGCGCTACGCGCGCTGGCCGCCGGCTTCGACGCCGCGCCCGAGCCGGCCTTCGCCGCCTGGCATGCCGACGCCGCCCGCTTCCACCGCATTTATCTCGACGAACAACTGCGCCTGGCCGCGCTGTTCCCGCGTACCAGCAGCGAGATCGATACGTATTCGGCGCAAGAGCTCGACGGCAGCGAATTGCCCGACCGCCAGTTCCTGCTGACCTTCGACGACGGCCCGACCGCGCCGGGCGGCAACACCGACAAACTGCTGAGCGCGTTGCGCGAGCACAAACTCGACGCGACCTTCTTCGTGCTCGGCCAATCGCTGCAACGGCAAGTCGACGCCGGTCCCGCCGGCCGCACCGCGCAACGCTACGCCGGCATGTGCCTGGCCTCGCACGGCTGGGAACACCAGTCGCATTCGCGCTGGCCGCAGTGGCAGGACTCGGTGACCCGCAGCAGCGCGCTGATCGCGGCCCAGGCCGGAGCGAGCTACGTGCCGCTGTTCCGGCCGCCGTACGGGCAGCGCCGCGCCGACAGCGGCGAGTTTTTTCGCCAGCATGGCTTGCGGGTGGCGCTGTGGAATATCGACTCGCAGGATTGGAACGCCAAGATGACCCCGGCCGACATCCAGGGCCGATTGCTCAGCCTGATGCTGCTGTGGCGGCACGGCACGATCCTGTTCCACGACATTCACGACAAGGCGCGGGTCGCCTTGCCGGCGCTGCTGCGCCAGACCCGAGGCGCCGGGATCGCCTGGACCCCATGCCGCGACTATCCGGGCCGCGACTGACCGCTGCGCGGCGCTGATCCGAATCCGCCGTCCAGAGCGGGCGCGCAACATCGGTGATCCGATCCGCGCGCATTCGCCGAGTCATTGCTACGGCGCCGCGAACATTCGCGGCGCCGATCCGTGCGGGCCCGCGCCCGCCGACCGGATCGACTCGTCACCACTCTGACCAAGGAAGAAAGCAATGCGCATCAGCCGAATCTCCGCGCTCGCATCGGGCCTGACCCTGTTCGCCGCGTCGTTGGCCACCCTCGCCTCGCCGCCGCCGAGCGACTGGCAAAACGCGCCGGTCTGCAACGGCAAGTACAGCGCGCGGATGAAACACACCTTCAGCGAAACCGCGACCACCGCCGGCGTGCGCACCGAAGCCAGCGTCGTGCGCAATCCCTTCGCCCAGGGTTCCTTCCCCAACCCGACCTATTATCTGGCCGAAGCCGAAGTCTCCAGCCGCAGCGACGTGCATCCGAACTGGGTCAGCGACAGCCAGTCGCGCGACGGCTACAACAGCTATTCGGCCGAGCCGGCACAGGTCGGCACGGTGGTGTTCAAGAACAGCGGTTGCAAACTGGTCGGCACCGCGCGGGTGAGCGTGCAGTGCCCCGGCAGCGCGGCGATCGAAACCAAGGAATTCAGCCGTACCTGGGACGGCTGCGGCCTGTAAGGCCGATTCGCATCCGGGCCGGCGCGTGCCGGCCCGGATGCGAAGGCGCCGCAACCACAGCGCCTTCGCTCGTTGCAACCGCGGTTTAGGCCAGCGCCGCCTGATGCACCCCCGCCACCGCGCGACCCGACGGATCGGCCGCGTTGGCGAACGCCGCGTCCCAGGCGATCGCCGCCGGCGAGGAACAGGCGATCGACTTGCCGCCCGGCACGGTCTCGGCGCAGGCGGTGCCCGGGAACAGGCGCTCGAAGATGCCGCGGTAGTAATACGCTTCCTTGGTCTGCGGGGTGTTGATCGGGAAACGGTTGGCGGCGGCGGCGAATTCGCGGTCGCTGACGTGGGTGTCGGCGTGCAGTTTCAGACCGTCGATCCAGCCGTAGCCGACGCCGTCGCTGAACTGCTCCTTCTGCCGCCACAGGATCGAATCGGGCAGATAGCCTTCGAAGGCTTCGCGCAGGATCGACTTCTCGATCTTGCCGGCGGCCTTGTCGACCATCTTGGCCTGGGCGTCCATGCGCATGGCCACGTCGAGAAATTCCACGTCCAGGAACGGCACCCGCGGCTCCACGCCCCAGGCCATCATCGACTTGTTCGCGCGCAGGCAGTCGAAGCTGTGCAGCGCATCGAGCTTGCGCACCAGTTCCTGATGGAACTCGCGCGCGTTCGGCGCCTTGTGGAAGTACAGATAGCCGCCGAAGATTTCGTCCGAGCCCTCGCCCGACAACACCATCTTCACCCCCATCGCCTTGATCCGCCGCGCCAGCAGGAACATCGGCGTGGACGCGCGGATGGTGGTGACGTCGTAGGTTTCGATGTGGGCGATCACATCCGGCAGCACGTCCAGGCCTTCTTCGAAGGTGTAGGTGAAGCCGTGATGCACCGTGCCCAAGGCTTCGGCGGCGATTTCGGCCGCGGCCAGATCGGGCGAGCCCTGCAGGCCGATGGCGAAGGAATGCAGGCGCGGCCACCACGCCTCGGCCTTGTCGTCCTCTTCGATCCGATGGCGGGCGAAACGCGCGGCGCAGGCCGCGACCAGCGAGGAATCCAGGCCGCCGGACAACAACACGCCGTAGGGCACGTCGCTCATCATCTGCCGGTGCACCGCGCGTTCGAACGCTTCGCGCAGTTCCTGCCTGGACACTTCCACGCCCTGGGTCGCTTCGTACTCGCGCCACGGGCGCTGGTAGTACTTCACCGGCGCGCCGACTTCGCTGTCAAAGTAATGCCCGGCCGGGAACGGCGCGACGTCGTCGCACAACCGCGCCAGCGCCTTCATCTCCGAGGCCACCCACAAGCGGCCGTCGGCGTCGTGGCCCCAGTACAGCGGGCACACGCCGATCGGATCGCGCGCGATCACGTAGCGGCCGCGCGCGGCGTCCCACAGGGCGAAGGCGAAGATGCCGTTGAGGCGGTTGAGCAGCTCGCCGATATCGCCGCCTTCGCGGTACAGGGCGTTGATCACTTCGCAGTCGGACTTGGTCTGGAATTCGTACGGCGCGGTGAGCTGTTGTTCGAGTTCGCGGTGGTTGTAGATCTCGCCGTTGACCGCCAGGGCCAGCTCGCCGTCGGACGAACGCAGCGGCTGCGAGCCGCCGGTGGGGTCGACGATGGCCAGGCGCTCATGCACCAGGATCGCGCGCGGCTCGACGCTGACGCCGGACCAATCCGGGCCGCGGTGGCGTTGCTTGGCCGACAGGGACAGGGCCAGCGGTCTGAGCGGTCGCAGATCGGCGCCGGGGCGGAGGTCGAACAAGCCTAGGATCGAGCACATCGGGTGGATCTCCTGAAGGTTGCAACGTTGAGGATCGGAGTCGAGGTGGTTGTGGAAATTCGGAGGCCTGAAACGCAAGAAGCCCGCACTTCGCAGTGCGGGCTTCCTGAGCGATTGAGCGTGTGTTGCGCGCGCTAATCGCCGGCCCGCGGGAGGCTGGCGTTATTGCGATTATTGTTGTTGGCGCGCACGTTGGCCGCGAGCGAACGCAGCCGGCCGGCGGAAGCGGCGCTGCGGATCGGGGCGGTGGCGGACGCGGAAGTCATGGATCGATCCTGCTTGAGGACGGCGCCGGATGCAAGCGCCGTCTGCCCGGATCAACGCGACCGCCGTCGCGGTCCGGCCAATCGGCATCGGCGCAGGGGCGCGGGCCCGGCCGGCCCGCGGGGCGGCCGGCAAGGTCTGCGGACCCGGGACGTTGCGGACAGGTCGAGTCGCAGCTTCGGCCACTACGGAAGCTCCGGGTCAGATGTCCTCACAGAACCTCCAGCCTTTCTGCTGACCGCATTCGCAGCCCGGCCACGGACTTCGGCTAAGCTCGCTGGCGGAGGATACCCATGGCCAAATGGATCAAGCGCGGCCTGCTCGCGCTGCTTTGCCTGTCTTTGATCGGCGGCGCGACCGCCTGGTGGCTGCTTCGCGGCAGCCTGCCCCGCCTGGAGGGCGAACTCGCTCTGTCGGGACTGACCGCGCCGGCGACGATCCAGCGCGACGCGCTGGGCGTGGTCACCGTCGAGGCCGCCAACGAAACCGACGCGATGCGCGCCCTGGGCTACGTCCACGGCCAGGAACGTTATTTCGAAATGGACCTGCTGCGGCGCACCGCCGCCGGCGAACTGTCGGCGCTGTTCGGCGCGCGCGCGCTCGATTACGACCGCCAACACCGCGTACATCGCCTGCGCCACCGCGTTCAGGCCGAACTGGCCTCGTTCACCGCCGACAAGGCCGCGCTGCTGCAGGCCTACGCCGACGGCGTCAACGCCGGCCGCCAGGGGCTTTCGCGCAAACCGTGGCCGTACCTGCTGCTGCGCGCCGAGCCCGAGCCGTGGACCGTCTCCGATTCGGCCCTGGTAGGTTACGCCATGTACTTCGACCTGCAGGACGGCAGCAACGCGCGCGAGTACACCCAGTGGCGGATCAGCCAACACCTGCCGGCGCCGCTGTACGCGCTGGCGACCCACCTGGGCAGCAGTTGGGACGCGCCCTTGTTCGGCGCGCCGCACGGCGATGCCGAACTGCCGAGCGCCGAACAAGTGGACCTGCGCAAACTGCCGACGCCGCCGCCGGGCAAGCTGGTGCCGCTGCCGTTCCTGGATGAAATCGGCAGCAACAACTTCGCCGTCGCCGGCAGCCTCACCGCCGATCGCCGCGCGATCGTCGCCGACGACATGCACCTGGGTCTGCGCGCGCCCAACATCTGGTTCCGCGCGCGCCTGCGCTACGCCGACGCGCGCGCGGCCGGCGGGCGCATCGACGCCAGCGGCTTCACCCTGCCCGGCCTGCCGGCGGTCGTGGTCGGCAGCAACACCCACATCGCCTGGGCCTTCACCAACAGCTACGGCGATTGGGCCGACTGGTCGCGGCAACCCGGCTGCGCCGGCAACGCCACGCCGCAACAGTGCCCCGGCCTGACCGTGCATCAAGAGACCATCGCGGTCAAAGACGGCCCCGCGCAGACCTTGAGCGTGCGCGAAACGGCCTGGGGGCCGCTGCTGCACGACAACCCCGACGGCAGCGCGCTGGCGCTGCGCTGGAGCGCGCATCTGCCCGGCGCACTGAATATGGGACTGTCCGATTTTCTGCATGCGCAATCGGTCGATCAAGCGCTGACGGTCGCGCGCAAGGTCGCGATGCCGGTGCAGAACCTGGTGGTCGGCGACAGCCAGGGCAAGATCGCCTGGCGCTTGCTGGGCCCGCTGCCGGAGCGCGAGGACGGCTGTTCGGCCGCGAACCTGGTCGAAAACCAGGTCGACGGCGTTGCCGCGTGCGCGCCCTGGACGATCCAGACCGAAGACGCGCCGAACCTGATCGCGCCGCCGTCGGGACGCTTGTGGACGGCCAATGCCCGCATTCTCGACGGCCTGGACCTGGAGCGCATCGGCGACGGCGACTATGTGCTCGGCGCGCGCGCTGGCCAGATCCGCGACGGCCTGTTCGCCAAGCAACAGTTCAGCGAACGCGACCTGCTGGCGATCCAGCTCGACGACCGCGCGCTGTTCCTGCAACGCTGGTGGCAACTGCTGCAAGACCAGTCCGCGCGCGTGACCAAGGACGGCAAGAGCCCGGCGTTGACCGCGTTGGCCACCGCTTCCAAGCAATGGGAAGGCCGCGCCGAACCGAACTCGGTGAGCTACCGCATGGTGCGCAACTGGCGGCGCGCGGTATTCACCCGCATCGCCAACGGCCTGACCGCGCCGGCGCAGGTGGCGATGGGCGCGGATTTCGAAATGCCCGAGCTCAAACAACTCGAAGGCGTGGTGTGGCCGCTGTTGAATCAACGTCCCGCGCATTTGCTGCCGCGCAACGAGTCCAGCTGGGACGGCCTGCTGGAACACGCGGCCGCCGACGTGCTCGGGGACCTGAAGATCGCGCCCGGCGCCGATGCGGCCAAGCAGTTGGCCAAGCACGATTGGGGCGAACACAACACCGCGGCGATCTGCCACCCGCTCGCTTCGGCCCTGCCGGGCTTCGCCAAGTCCGCGTTGTGCATGCCGCCAGACCAGCTTTCCGGCGACGCGGCGATGCCGCGCGTGCAACGCAGCAACTTCGGCGCGTCCGAACGCATGGTGGTGTCGCCCGGTCACGAAGCCGACGGCATCATCCACATGCCCGGCGGGCAGAGCGGGCATCCGCTGTCGCCGTTCTGGGGTGCGGGGCATGACGATTGGGTGCAGGGACGGCCTACGCCGTTTTTGCCTGGGGTGGCGAAGTACACGCTGAGGTTGACACCGCGGTGAGTTGTCGCGGGTTGCGCGGCTAAGAGCAAATCCCCCCTGCCCCCTTTTTCAAAGGGGGGAACGGCAACAGCAGGGGCGGCGGCGCTGGCGCTGGCAGTGGCGAAGGCCACCGACGCTAACCATTGCCCCCTTTGCAAAAGGGGGCAAGGCGCCTACGCACTCAACCCCAAGTGAAACCAGCGCGCCGGGGGATTTGCCCCAGCCCCCCTCAAACCATCAACCGCTCAATCAACGCCAAATACAACTCCGGCAACGCCTCAAGCTCAGCCACCGAAACATTCTCATCGACCTTGTGAATGCTCGCATTCACCGGCCCGATCTCGATGCACTGCGCCCCCAACGGCGCGATAAAACGCGCATCCGAAGTCCCGCCGCCGGTACTCTCCACCGGCGCCGCGCCAGCGAATCCCGCCAACACCTCACGCGCCGCCGCGCGCAGCGGCCCCTCCGGCGTATAGAACGGCTCGCCCCCGCGGAACCAACGCAGCTCGTACTGCAGCCCATGCGCCCGCAACACCGCCTCACACTCCCGCTCCAACCGCTCGGCGTTCCAACTCGGGTTGAAGCGAAGATTGAACAACACCTGCAACTCGCCCGGAATCACGTTGTTGGCGCCGGTGCCGGCGTTGATGTTGCTGATCTGCAGCGACGTCGGCGGAAAGGTCTCATAGCCCTCATCCCAACGCCGCGCAGCAAGCTCCGACAGCGCCGGCATCGCCTGATGGATCGGATTGCGCGCCTTCTCCGGGTAAGCGACATGGCCCTGCACGCCGATCACCTTCAACGTCGCCGACAACGTGCCGCGACGACCCACCCGCAACAGATCGCCGAGCTTGGCGGTCGACGACGGCTCGCCGGTCACGCACCAATCGATGCGTTCGCCGCGCGCGCGGAACGTCTCGGCGACCCGGCGCACGCCGTCGATCGCATCGCCTTCCTCATCGGAAGTCAGCAACAACGCCACCCGGCCGCGATGCCCCGGATGCGCGGCGACGAACCGCTCCAACGCCACCACGAACGCCGCCACGCTGCCCTTCATGTCGGCCGCGCCGCGCCCATACAGCACGCCGTCGCGGATCTCGGGCAGGAACGGATCGCTGGCCCAACTGTCGACCGGCCCGGAAGGCACCACATCGGTATGGCCCAGCAACACCAGCGTCGGCCCGTCGCCGGCGCCATGCACGGCCCACAGATTGTCGACCTCACCGTAACGAAGGTGCTCGCAAGCGAACCCGACGCGGCGCAGACGCTCGGCGATCAGCGTCTGACAGCCCAGATCCTCGGGCGTCACCGACGGACGCGCGATCAGATCGCAGGTCAGCCGCAGCACCTCGCTGACATGCTCGCCGCCGCTCACGACCCGATCCCGAAGCGCTGCTTGAAACCGTTGTCGCTGAAACCCTGGCTCACCTTGCCGTCGTCGGTCACCACCACCGGCCGCCGGATCAGCTGCGGATACTCCTTAAGCAACAGCTTCCACTCCGCATCCGACGCCGGCTCCTTGCGGTTCGGCGGCAACGTGCGCCACGTGGTCGAGGACTTGTTGATCAGCGACTCCCAGCCGCCCAATTGATTCTTCCACTCGATCAGCGTTTCCGGCGTCTGCCGGTTGTCGCGGTAATCGACGAAGCTGTGGGCGACGCCGAAGCGGTCGAGCCACTTGCGGGCTTTTTTGCAGGTGTCGCAGTTGTTCAAGCCATAAAGCGTGGTCATTTCGGCCTCGGTTCCTTTTTCAGCGAATCTATACGCGTTTCGAGCTCTTTCGCCAGGGGATGCCTGGCGAAAGGAATCCATTGTGTACCTTGCGGGATAAAGACGATCTTTTGGCCCAACCTGCCTGGGACCGCCAAGTGCAATTTCAAACGTGTTGGATTTTTGTTGCGAGTAACTTCGATGAATATCACATTGGCCAGGAGGACGCAGTCTTTGACCTGCCCCTTTCTGATCAGCAGGCGGTCGCCTTCGTCGACCACCTCATCCACCACGTCCCAGATACTCAGCCAGCAGACGACCAGGACCAGCAACGCGATCACCGGGACGAAGAGCAAAGCCTGGGGCAACCAGCCTCCAGCGCTGGAAAACGCGATCAGCAAGATAGTGGGAAGACCAAAGAAGAACACCGGATAAGCCCGCTTGATGAAAGCCGTCGCGCTTGAAGAAAGAAGCCTCATTCATCGCCACCGACTGCAGGTTCGCGCCCCTGGCCGACCACAGCCCCACCCTTCTTCCCCGCGTACTTCTTCACCCGGCCTATCCTCGCTTCCAACTCATCGGCCAGATTCCTCTGCGAGTTCAAAGACCACGCCTCACGTGCAGGAATGAACACGACCGCACCATCGAACTTATCGGCCCTACGCAGCTTGAGCGTCAAACGCGTGGGATTGCTCATCTTGCTCAAACGCACTTCGACGACATCCGCCAACATCACCCGCTGCGTTACGTCCCCCTTGCGCACGAGCAGCGAATCGCCGTCGTCGAACACTTCATCCGCCAGATCCGAAACGGTAGCCGCGAGAACGAGCGCCCCGAGTACCGCAGCGATGAGCGGCGCCACGACCAACGCGAAGTCGAAAGGCCTGGCCACCGCACCGACAAGAAGCATCACGGCGCAAGTCGCAAAAAATATCGTCGGCAAGAACCTTTTCATGCCGAAGGTATTTCCAGAAGATATCCTGTTCATCGTCTGATCCGCCTCCACTCCAGCAATGAGCTGCAGCGACACAATTCGGCCCCGATTCAACCCGAAGTAGGCCGCCAGCCCCCGGCCCGTCCGATCCGGCGCCGCAGGTCGACCAGGATCTCGTTCTCGCCGAACCCATGCCAGGGACTCATGGCGGCGACGAAAACGATCCGCGACCCGAACACGGTCGGACGGCGCAATTGCAAAGCGATATGGTCCGGGTTCTTGAACCACTGCTTCGAAACCCGTTCGATATCGTTGAGCGCGATCGAAATCTCGACGCCCCTGCGGCGAACCAGCAACCGATCGCCCAGATCGTCCACCGAGTCGGCCAGATGCCAGCTCGACACCAGTTGTCCCACGCACAACAAGGTGAAAAAGGCGAAGCACGCCAGCAAGACCTGATCGTCGGGGAAGTCCGCCCTGACGACGCGCCAGTAAACAGCCGGCATCACTACCACGGACGCCAGAGCCCCCCACTTCAACCACGGCGACCACCTCGATGAAATCCTTTTTGGCGTCATATCACCCTCAAGACGTCGGAAACAGCTGAGTAGCGGACATTGCGGCTGTTAGCCCATGCAGCGCCTTCATCGTACTCAACCTGGATTTCGAGCAGAGCCGACTCGGCGCTCAAGATCCAGCGCCGTCGCATTGGGCCCCACCGGATTGAGCCGAGGCAGAAATACGATTCGATCGCCCAGCGGCCCCGCCGCCTTCAAATGCAGGGTCACCCGCCGAGGCTTGGTGTTGTGGCCAGCCTCAACGTAAGCGATATCGTCCATGTCCACCCGGTGCTCCACCTTGCCGCGCCGCACCCATAAATGGTCGCCGTGATCGTCGACTCGGTCGGCGAAGGTACTGGCGAACACGCAATAGCCCACGAGCACCGCAATCAAGGCGAACCAGACTGCGAAGAACTCACCGGGCACCGCGGCGCGAGTTCCGAACAGAAACAGCGCCGGAACGATCAAGGACGCAACCAGCAGCGACAGCCCGAGCCCCCTGTGAACAGCGGTCATCGGCGAGGCCAACTGATCGACAGGCATCTGCGACTCCCTCGGTGCGCTCCAGGGCGACTATGGCGACGGCGCGGAGGTCGCGCTTGCCAGCAATACCCGCTGCTTCAGATCTTCGACCACCACGCTCGCGCCCCAGGTGCCGAAGGGCGAGTTCGGTTTCGGCAGAAACACGATGCGCGAACCGAACCGGCTCGGCTCGCGCAGACGCAACGTCGCGTACGGAGTTCGAACCAAGTAGCTGATCGATACGCTCTTGATATCGGCCAGGGCGATGGTTTCCTCGACCTTGCCGCGACGCACCTTGAGCCGGTCGCCGCAATCGATGACCTCATCAGCCAAGTGCAGCGACGCCACGACCTGAAACAGGTAGCCCGCCGCGACCGCTACCAAGGCCCAGAAGATGGGCTGTTCCGGAAATTCCCGGTACACGGACAGAAAGATCAAAGCGAATATCGCCAGACTCAGCGCGGGCATGACCCACTTATGCACCACCATCATGCCCGCCGAAATCCGCTGCACGCTCAGTTCCTCAGTCCGCCAGCCCGCGCAACAACTCGTTGATGCTGGTCTTCGACCGCGTCTTGGCATCCACCTGCTTGACGATCACCGCGCAATACAGCGAATGCGACCCGTCCTTGGCCGGCAACTGCCCGGACACGACCACGCTGTACGGCGGCACCGAGCCGTAGCTGATCTCGCCGGTGGCGCGGTTGTAGACGCGGGTGCTCTGGCCCAGGAACACGCCCATGCCGATCACGCTGTGGTGGCCGACGACGAAGCCTTCCACCACTTCCGAACGCGCGCCGATGAAGCAATGGTCTTCGATGATGGTCGGCGAGGCCTGCAGCGGTTCGAGCACGCCGCCGATGCCGGCGCCGCCGGACAGGTGGCAGTGCTTGCCGATCTGGGCGCAGGAGCCGACCGTGGCCCAGGTGTCGACCATGGTGCCTTCGCCGACGTGGGCGCCGATGTTGACGAAGCTCGGCATCAGCACCACGTCCTTGCCGATGTAGGCGCCGCGGCGGGCGATGGCGCCGGGCACCACGCGCGCGCCGAGCTTGCGGAAATCGGCTTCGCCGTAGCCTTCGAAGCGCGCCGGCACCTTGTCCCAGAACGGCGCCGGGTCGGCTTCGACCACTTGCATGTCGTTGACCCGGAAGTACAGCAGCACCGCTTTCTTGAGCCATTCGTTGACGGTCCAGCCGCCCTTGCCGTCGGGCTCGGCGACGCGGAACTCGCCCTGCTCCAGGCCGTCGATGACGCGCTCGACGGTCGGCCGGGTGGAGCCTTCGATTTCGTCCGGCGTGAGCATGCTGCGGCGCTCGAACGCGCTGTCGATCATGAACTTCAGTTCATCGACGCCCGGCGACTCGACGCTCTTCTTCTTGACGGTCTTCTTGCTGGTCTTCTTGGCGGGGCTCATCGACTTTCTCCTTCGAGGCAGGCCAGCAACGCGTCGCGCAGGGCCTGCTGTTGCGTTTGATCGAGCGCGCGATCGCGCCCGTCGGTGATCTGGAATACGTCCTCGGCGCGTTCGCCGAAGGTGGCGATGCGCGCGTCGTATACGCGCAGCCGTTGTTTTCGCAGGGTCTGGGCGACGTCGGCCAGCAGGCCGGGGCGGTCGGTGCAGACCAGGCTCAGGGTGGTGCGCGGGTTGGAACCGCCGGCCGGGTCGTGCTCGCCGCGGCCGAAATCCGAGAACTCGATCTGCGGGGCGATGCGGAAATGGCGCAGATGGCGCGGCTGCGCGCGGCGCGCCGGCTTGATCCGTTCCAGCGGGCCGGCCAGGGTCGACTCCAGACGGCGCTCCACGTCTTCGGCGCTGGGCGATTGGCGAGGATCGGTCGGCACCACTTCGAAGGTATCGAAGATCGCGCCGTGCGGGCCGTCGAGCACGCGCGCCTGCTGGATCGCCAGACCCAGGCGGTCCAGGGTGGCGACGATCGCGGCGAACAAGCCGTCGCGATCGGGCGAATGCACGAACACTTCCAGCGCGCCGGCATGCGCGCCGCCGTGGGCGCTGACCGGCCGCGCGCGCACCCGGGTGTCGCCGAGCGCGATGCCGCGCAAGGACGCGGCCTGCCAGGCGATCTGATCCGGACGCCCGCGCTGGAACGCGATCTCGGGCATGCGCGCGAACAATCCGGCGATTTCCTCATCGCGCGCGCCGAACGCGGCGAGCATGGCCTGCGCGGCTTCGCGGGTTTCCGCGGCACGCTCGGCGCCGGCGACCGGATGCTCCAGGCCGCGGCGCAAGGCCAGGCGGGTGGCGGTGTACAGATCGGCCAGCAGCCGGTCCTTCCACGCGTTCCACAGCTTGGGCGAGGTGCCGGCGATGTCGGCGCAGGTGAGCAGGTACAAATGATCCAGGTGCTCGCGGTCGGCGACCTTGGCCGAGAAGCGATGGATCACTTCCGGATCGGCGATGTCCTGTTTCTGCGCGGTGGTCGACATCAGCAGGTGCTGGCGCACCAGCCATTCCACCAGCGCGGTGTCGGATTCGCTCAATCCCATGGTGGTGCCGAACACGCGCGCGTCGTCGCCGCCGAGTTCGGAATGATCGCCGCCGCGGCCCTTGGCGATGTCGTGGAACAGGCCGGCCAGCAACAGCAGCTCCGGCTTGCGCAGGCGCGGCCAGACTTCGTGGGCGATGCTGAAGCGCTCATCGGCCACGCCGGAGGCGAAGCGCGCCAGGTTGCGCAGCACCGCCAGGGTGTGTTGATCGACGGTGTAGACGTGGAACAGGTCGAACTGCATCCGCCCGGAGACTTTCGAGAACGCCGGGATCCAACGCCCCAACACGCCCAGCCGGGCCATGCGTTCCAGCGCATGCACCGGATGCGGGCCGCGCAGGATCTTGAGAAAGCGCTCGCGCAGCGCCGGCTCGGCCTGCTCGAAGCCGGGAATCTTGTTCAAGGCCTCGGCCAGCGCGCGCGCGGTCTGCGAATGCAGGCCGCGGATTTCGTCGTGCGCGGCCCAGGCCGCAAACAAGGCGAACACCTCGGCGGCGTCGCGCGGCCATTGCGGGTCGCGCGCGGCGATGTAGTCGCGGCGCAGTTCGAAGGCCTCGTACAGACCGGTCAGCGGCACCGGCACGGCCTCGCCTTCGATCTGTTCTTCGAAGCGTTGCAGCAGGCGCTCGCCGATCCGCAGCACCAGCGCGGCGCTGCGGTAGAAGCCCTGCATCATCTGCTCGACCGCCAGATTGTCGGCGTTGTCGACATGGCCCATGCGCTCGGCCAGCAGCTTTTGGTAGTCGAAGCGCAGCCGCTCTTCGCGTTTGCGCGCGACCAGATGCAGGCCGAAGCGCAAACGCGACAGGGTCCGGCGTTCGCGCTCCAGCGTGGTCAGTTCGTCCGGGCCGAGTTGGCCGATCGACACCAGCGATTCCAGATCGGAGGTGCCGATGATGCGCAGCGCCATCCAGTGCAGGGTCTGCACGTCGCGCATGCCGCCGGGGCCTTCCTTGAGGTTGGGCTCGAGGTTGTCGGCGGTGTCGCCGTAACGGGCGTGGCGCTGGCGCTGTTCGTCGCGCTTGGCGATGAAGAATTCGCGCGCCGGCCACACCTGCGAGGGCGACACCGCGGCCTGCAGCGCCATCTGCGCGACCGCGCCAGCGGCGATCGGCCGCGCTTCCAGCATCGCAGTGAGCACGGTCAGGTCGGCGGCGGCTTCGGTGCATTGCGCGGGCGAACGCACCGCGTGGCCGACCGGCAGGCCGGCATCCCACAGCGAGGCGAAGAAACAGCCCAGTTGTTCGGCCTGCGCGCTCTGCGCTTCGGGTTCGGCCAGCACCAGCAGGTCGATATCGGACTGCGGGAACAATTCGCCGCGGCCGTAGCCGCCGACCGCGAACAAGGCCAGCGGCGCGCCGGGGTCGATGCACAGTTGCCAGGCCGCGCGCACTTGCGCATCGACCGCGTCGGCGCGCGCGCGCAGCAGACGGTCGATGTCGGCGTTGCTGTCGGCGTCAAAGCGCTGCGCCAACGCCGCGTCGACCGCGCTCAGCGCGGCGCGGATCGCCGCGGCCGATCCCGGCGGCGGCGCTTCATCGGACACCGCCGCGGGCGCCGGAGCAGCGGCCGCCGATCGATCGACCGGCCGCTCGCCGGCGCCGGGGATGGTCATAGGTCGTTGTCGTCGCCCGGCACGCGGGTCAGGATTTCGACGCCGTCCTCGGTCACCGCGATGGTGTGCTCCCACTGCGCCGACAACTTGCGGTCCTTGGTCACCACGGTCCAGCCGTCGGGCAGGGTTTTGTGGCGATAAGTGCCTTCGTTGATCATCGGCTCGATGGTGAAGGTCATGCCGGGAACCAGCTTGACGCCCTGGCCCGGGTTGCCGACGTGCAGCACCTGCGGTTCTTCGTGATAGATCCGGCCGATGCCGTGGCCGCAGTAATCGCGGACCACGCTGAAGCGCTCGCCCTCGGCGTAGGTCTGGATGGCGTGGCCGATGTCGCCCAGGGTGATGCCGGGCTTGACGATGCGGATCGCGCGGAACATCGCCTCGCGGGTCACCTCGACCAGACGCCTGGCCATGACCGACGGGGTGCCGACGTAGTACATGCGGCTGGTGTCGCCGTGCCAGCCGTCCTTGATCACGGTGACGTCGATGTTGACGATGTCGCCGTCCTTGAGGATCTTGCTGTCGCTGGGGATGCCGTGACAGATCACGTTGTTGACCGAGGTGCACACGGTCTTGGGGAATCCCTTGTAGCCGACGTTGGCCGGGATCGCCTTCTGCACGTTGACGATGTGCTCGTTGCAGATGCGGTCCAGCTCGCCGGTGCTCACGCCCGGCTTCACATAGGGGGCGACGACCTGCAGCACCTCGGCGGCCAGACGGCCGGCGACGCGCATCTTTTCGATGTCTTCGGGGGTTTTGATGGAAATGGCCATGCGCGCATTATCGCTCATTCACACTCGCCTATCATCGCGCCGCGCGGTCCGCAGCGTGCCGATGCCGGCCCCTTGTGGAGACTCGCCGTGAATCTGCGCCCCTTGCTGTTCGTCGCCGGCCTGGTCCTGGCGGCCGCGCCGGCCTCCCGCGCCGAGCCGCCGGCCGCGCCCGAGCCGGCGTTCGTCGCCCTGGCCCCGGGCCTGTCGGCCCTGCGCGGGCCGGCCACCACGGTGCTGCTGGCCGAATCCGACGACGCCGCCCTGCTGGTCGACAGCGAGCTGCCCAAGACCGCCCCGGCCCTGCTCAAGGCGCTGGAAGGCCGCAAACCCTTGCGCTACGTGGTCAACACCCATTGGCATCTGGACCATGTCGGCGGCAACCAGGCCCTGGCCGAGCGTGGGGCGGTGGTGGTCGCCCACGAGAACGCCTGGCAGCGGATGGCGGCAGACACCTTTCTCAAGCATCTGAACCGGACGATCCCGGCGCTGCCGGTGTCTGCGCGCCCCAGTCTCACGCTCAAGGGCGACGGCAAGCTGCGCCTGGGCGCGCTGGAAGCGCAGCTGATTCACGTGCCCAAGGCACATACCGACGGCGACCTGCTGGTCTATTTCCCTTCCGCCAACGTGCTGCACATGGGCGACTGCTTCTTCAACGGGCTGTATCCGATCATCGATACCGGCACCGGCGGGACGGTCGACGGCCTGATCGCGGCGCTGGATCGCGGTCTGGCCGTGGCCGACGGCAAGACCCGGATTCTCGCCGGGCACGGGCCGATCGGCAGCCAAGCCGATCTCAAAGCAGCGCGAGACATGCTAGTGGAGGTGCGCGAGCGGGTCGCCCGGCTCAAACGCTCGGGCAAAACCCGCGAGCAGGCCCTGGCGGCGGCGCCCACCCAGGACCTGGACGCGCGTTGGGGCCAGGACTGGGTCAAGCCGGCCCAGATCGTCGGCTCGGTCTACGACTCCCTGCCCGCCCGGCCCTGAGCCGCCGCGGCGCCCGCCGCCGCCCGCAGTTGCCCCAGCCCCCTGCCCCGGCTACAATTCCGCGGCTTTGCTGGCGGAGCGTTCGTTCCGAACCCCACCCGCAACGCCGTCCACACCGGACGTCACCGGTGAATTCACACCTGCCGCCACAGCCCGTGCCGGGGTGCCCGAATCCTCGATCGCAAGATCGTCGATGCGGGTTCGGACACGGAAGCGACAGGGAGGCCCAACCCCGGAACCACCGCTCCGCAGCGTCTTCGCCGCGGATGCAACGCCATCACTCAATCGGCGTCGGTTCCACTGCCTTCGGAGTTTCGCAATGCCTCAGATCACCATGCGCCAGATGCTGGAAGCCGGCGTCCATTTCGGCCACCAGACGCGCTACTGGAATCCCAAGATGGGCCCGTACATCTTCGGCGCCCGCGGCAAGATCCACATCATCAACCTCGAGAAGACCGTTCCGCTGTTCAACGACGCGATGAACTTCATCTCGGCCATCGCCCAGAAGCGCGGCACCATCCTGTTCCTCGGCACCAAGCGTTCGGCGCGCGAGTCGATCAAGGAAGAGGCCGAGCGTTGCGGCATGCCGTTCATGACCCAGCGCTGGCTGGGCGGCACCCTGACCAACTTCCGCACCGTCAAGCAGTCGGTCTCGCGCTTGAAGGAACTGGAAGCCGGCGAAACCGACGGCACCTTCCAGAAGATGGTCAAGCACGAAGTGCTGGGCCTGCGCCGCGAGCGCGACAAGCTGGAAGCCTCGCTGGGCGGCATCAAGGACATGAACCGTCTGCCCGACGCGCTGTTCGTGATCGACATCGGCCATGAAGACATCGCGATCAAGGAAGCCAAGAAGCTCGGCATCCCGGTCATCGCCGTGGTCGACACCAACTACAACCCGGAACTGGTCGATTACGCCATCCCGGGCAACGACGACGCCATCCGCGCCGTGCAGCTGTACGCCCGCGCCGCGGCCGACGCCGTGCTGGAAGGCAAGGCCGCCGCTCCGCAGGCCGGCAGCGTGCGCGAAGAAGACTTCGCCGAAGGCGAAGGCGAAGGCGCCGCGAAGGAAGACCGCAAGGCCGCTCCGCGCGGTCGCGCTCCGGCCAAGAAGGGCCCGGCTCCGGCCAAGAAGGCCGAAGGCGAAGCTCCGGCCGCCGAGTAATCGAGGCCGTCAGCGCCCCGTAACGCAGCCGCGCGATAGTGCGCGGCTGCGACTCCCGCTTTATTCAACCCCTGCAGGCGCGGCGCAAGCCGCGATATTCAAGCAACGCGACCAGCGCCGCCGATATGGCGCGGCTGGACCGGGTCCGATGTTGGAAGCTGGCCGAAGATTCTTGGCTTCGGTGGCTTTCGTGGCATGACATCGCTTCGGTTGATCGCCGCTTGCGCCGCTCCTGCAAGGGCAATACGAACACCTGAGGTAACCCCAATGGCTGATATTTCCGCTTCCCTGGTCAAGGAACTCCGCGAGCGCACCGGCGCCGGCATGATGGAGTGCAAGAAGGCGCTGGTCGAAAACAACGGCGACATCGACGCCGCGGCCGAATGGCTGCGCAAGTCGGGTCTGGCCAAGGCCGACAAGAAGGCCGGCCGCGTGGCCGCCGAAGGCCGCATCGCGGTCGCCCAGAACGGCGGCAAGGCCGTGCTGGTCGAGATCAACTCCGAGACCGACTTCGTCGCCAAGGACGCCAACTTCCTGACCTTCACCGAGACCGTGGCCCAGGCCGCGCTGTCCTCGGGCGCCGCCGACGCGGAAGCGCTCAAGGCGGTCAAGCTGGCTTCCGGCGAAACCGTCGAAGAAACCCGCGCCGCGGTCATCGCCAAGGTCGGCGAGAACCTGCAGGTACGTCGCCTGATCCAGATCGACAGCGCCAACAACGTGGCCGCTTACGTCCACGGCGGCCGCATCGGCGTGCTGATCGAGCTCAAGGGCGGCGACGCCGACCTGGCGCGCGGTCTGGCCATGCACGTGGCGGCGATGAACCCGCCGCACATCAAGGCCAGCGACGTGCCGGCCGAGTTCGTGGCGAAGGAAAAGGAAATCGAACTGGCCAAGATGTCCGACAAGGACAAGTCCAAGCCGGCCGACATCCTGGAGAAGATCATCGGCGGCAAGATCGCCAAGATCGTCAACGAAGTCACCCTGTACGGTCAGGCTTACGTGCTCAACACCGACCAGACCGTCGAACAGGTGGTCAAGGCCGCCGGCGCCGAAGTGCTGACCATGCAGCGTCTGGCCGTGGGCGAAGGCATCGAGAAGCAGGTCGACGACTTCGCTGCCGAAGTGATGAAGCAGGCGGGTCTGGCGTAAGCCTGCGCGCTCGCACTAGCGATACGAAAAAGGCCGCGGATTCCGCGGCCTTTTTCTTTGCGCGCGCGTCGCCACGGCCAGACCGCGGCGAGCCGCCCGTGCTCAATCCAGCGGCGGGCACGAATCGGCGTAGCTGGTGAGCTGCGAGATCACCGTCCATTGGCCGCCGGTGTAGCGGTATTTGGTCAAGACGATCTCGAAGGCCCAACCGACGTATTCGCAGGTGGTCTCGGTGTAGAACGAGCCCTCGGCCGGATCGGCCTGGGCCACGGGCAGGAACAACAGCAAGCCGGACAGGCTCAACGCGGACAGCGTCTTGCTTAGCGTATTCATGCAACCCTTCCTGGGTTTGGCGGCGAGGATCTCGCCGGCTCCGATCATAGGGCCGGGCGTTGGTTGCTGGGTGAGGTCGGCGGGGTTGGGCTGGCGCCGGCTACTGGCTACTGGCTACCGGCTACCGGCTACCGGCTACCGGCTAGCAGCAACCGACAACCGGCAACCGGCAACCGGCAACCGCGTACTTACCTACCGTCATTCCCGCGAACGCGGGAATCCAGTGCCTTTCGTGCGAGAACGTTTGAAGTCGCTGGATTCCCGCTTTCGCGGGAATGACGACCTGCAGAGATGGTGCTGAAGTCTCTGGATTCCCGCCTTCGCGGGAATAACGACCTGGAGGGATGACGCTGAAGGTTCTAGGTTCCCGCCTTCGCGGGAATGACGACCTGGAGGGATGGCGCTGAAGGTTCTAGGTTCCCGCCTTCGCGGGAATGACGGGCTGGAGGGATGACGATGAACTCTCTGGGTTCCTGCCTTCGCGGGAATGACGGACTGGAGGGATGACGCTGAAGTCTCTGGATTCCCGCCTTCGCGGGAATGACGGACTGGAGGGATGACGATGAACTCTCTGGGTTCCTGCCTTCGCGGGAATGACGGACTGGAGGGATGTCGCTGAAGTGTCTGGACGCGCTCCTTCGCGGAAATGACGGGATCGCGCGCGCCACTCAACCGGCGACGATTTCGATCCAGTCCGAATGCACCCAACCAGACCGGCACGGCCCACGATAAACGCGGGCCTGCGCGATCGCCGAGCTCACCCCGCAACCGGCTTGCGCAGTGTTCGAGCCCGCCGCCGCATACACCACCGAAACCCAGCGGCCTCGCGTCCGGCACACATACACCTGCCGCCCGTTACCGAGCTTGTCGAGCAACAGGTAACTCGCGCCGGGCCCCGCGCGCACCGCCAGAAACCCATCGCCGCCGGGCTTGAGCCCACGCACCTCGCCGAGCGAACCGCAGGCGTCCCATTCCTGGCTGCCGCCGATCTCCACCGGCACCGCGCGCGGCGGCGCGGCCGCGGCCGAAGCCGCCAGTACCGCCATCGCGCCGCCAAGACACAAGCGCATCGCTGCTTTCATCAAAGCCTCCTTGCCGATTCGACCCGCCCTTGCCTGCCCGCGCGCGCCACCTCGGCAGCGCGCGCGTCCGCCGACCCGGCGCTTAGCTGGTCTGCTGGAAATACACTTCTTCGTACGGCTGCACCACCACCCAGCCGGTGCCGGAGAACTTGAGCTGCACGCTCTCGCCCGAGCCGCGGCCGAACAAGGTGCCCAGCGAGATGTCGGTGACGATGTCCGGCGACAGGCCGCCCGACCAGGCCACGGTGGCGTTGGGGTCGGTGAACACCGGCTGGTCCGGGGTCACCGCCAGGGTCAGCGGCTCGTAGTGCGAGGTGATCGCGACCACGCCGTTGCCGCTGAGTTTGATGTTGAACAGGCCGCCGGACATCATCCCGGAGACCTTGCGCATCATCTTGATGTCCGAGGCCACGCCGTCTTCGTACGCCAGCACGTCGTTGCCGTTGACGAAGATCGATTCGCCGTTCAGGCGCAGCAGGGTGATCTTCTTGCCCGAGTCGGCGATGTAGACCCGGCCCTGGCCCTCCATCTTCATCAGCTGGGTGCCTTCGCCGCTGATCGCCTTCTTCAGCAGATTGCCCAGCCCCTGCTCCATCATGCCCTGGCGCACGAACTTGACGCCGCCGCGGTAGGCGACCATCGAGCCGGCCTTGGCCCAGACCCGGCCGTTGAGCTTGACCTCCAGCAGGTGCGAGCTTTCCAGTTCGAACACGTCCTGGCTCAGATCCTTCTGCTTGGACGCTTCGACGAATTCGTTGAGATTCTTGATCGACACTTTCCATCTCCTTGGGTGGTGCGCGGCGGCTCGCCGGGACGGCGGGCGCGGCGGCGGTTCCAGCGACTGGACCGGCCGGCCGGATCATACAGAGCATGCCGCGACAACGTGACGGCCGTCGGTATCGCGGGCCGGGCGTCCGCCGGGTCCGCGCCGCGGGCCGATCGCGCCCGGGCCGGCCGCGACGCACCGGCTTGCACGCGTTGCGGTGCCGTTACAGCCGTTCGCGCACGCCTCAGCCGCGGGCGCTTGAGCTACAATTGCCCCCGTTTTCAGCCTCCCCCGAGATCCGCCCATGTCCCAGCTCGCCTATCGCCGTGTCCTGTTGAAACTCTCCGGCGAGGCATTGATGGGCGATGAGGACTACGGCATCGACCCCAAGGTCATCGGCCGGCTGGCGCGCGAGGTCATCGAAGTCCAGCAAGCCGGCGCCGAAATCGCGCTGGTGATCGGCGGCGGCAACATCTTCCGCGGCGCCGGCCTGGCCGCCGGCGGCATGGACCGGGTCACCGGCGATCAGATGGGCATGCTGGCCACCGTCATCAACGCGCTGGCGATGCAGGATTCGCTGGAAAAGCTCGGCGCCAAGGTGCGGGTGATGAGCGCGATCAAGATCAACGACGTGTGCGAGGACTACATCCGCCGCCGCGCCATCCGTCATCTGGAAAAAGGCCGCCTGGCGATCTTCGCCGCCGGCGTCGGCAGCCCGTTCTTCACCACCGATTCGGGCGCGGCCCTGCGCGCGATCGAAATCGGCGCCGACCTGCTGCTCAAGGCGACCAAGGTCGACGGCGTGTACGACAAGGACCCGAAGAAGCACAGCGACGCGGTGCGCTTCGACAAGCTCAGCTACGACGAAGTCATCACCCGCGATCTGCAGGTCATGGACACCGCCGCGTTCGCGCTGTGCCGCGACAGCGAGCTGCCCTTGCGCATCTTCGACATGGGTCAGCCGGGCGTGCTGCTCAAGATTCTGCGCGGCGAGAACATCGGCACCTTGGTGCAGGGCCGCGGTTGAGCCAACCGAAGTAGGCGCGAACGAATCGCCGTCGTACCGACCGGAACCGACGAAGATCCAATCCGAACAAAAAGCCCGCCGTACGGCGGGCTTTTTTTGTTGGCGAACCTGCAACCGGCCTGCGAATCTTTCGCGTCGTCGCGATAGCACCGACGTCGGGATCGGGATCGCCGAACCCAGCGCCCCCGGTTCGGTCAACGCCTCTGACTTGTCTCGCTCGCGAATTCCAACGCGGCGTGGCGCGCCTCCTCGGCCAGCAGGCGCAGGTGTTCGGGATCGCGCATCGCCGCCTCCGCATCGCGGCTCGCCTGTTCCGAGATCAGGCGCATCTGCTCGGGGTCGCGGGTCATGCGCAAGGCCTCGCGTTGCAGGTCTCCGGCCACCTGGCTCAACTCGTGGCCGCTGGGCGCTCGCATGGCATTGCGCTTGGTATCCCAGGCGGTCACATGGACTTCCATGGGCGCACGGGCCGTGCGCGAGTCTGCGCGTCCGCTGTCCTGGACGATCACGTGCACCTCAACCGAATCGCCGCCGACCCGCGAGATCTGACGACGCGTACGTTCGGCGTCGCGCCGGGCTTGCTCGGCATCGCGCTTGGCCTGCTCGGCGTCGCGTACGCGCTGGGCTGCGTCGCGTCGGGCTTGTTCGCCGTCGCGCCGCGCCTGCTCGCTGTTGAGCCGAGCCTGTTGCCCATCGCGCTTGGCCTGTTCCGCGTCGCGCTTGGCTTGTTCGGCGTCGCGGCGGCCTTGCTCGCGTGCGCGCTGGCCCTCGACCCGCGCCATGCGCGCGGCTTCGTTG
>NZ_JBAMDI010000112.1:0-37025 GCF_036961695.1 Pseudomonas sp. CGJS7
CCTTGCCGACCGCGGGATCGGCGGCATCCGCCGTCGCTGAGCGATGCCTGCCGATCGTTCGGGACGTCGCGGTTACGCTGGCTGCGCGCGACGCTCTCCGCGGTCGTTTCGCGGACGGACTCCGCGAAACCCGATTTGCTTAGATTTGCAAAGCCTCACACCGGCGCGTTGGGCAACTCCGACACCGTCGCGCCGATGATCAGCGGGCGCCGGCAGGTGCTGGCGCCGGTAAAGGTTTGCGTGGCCGCATCGGCTTTCCAGCCCGCGGCGACGCTGCCGCCTTCGGCTTCGAAGGTGAACGGCCCGATCCGCAAACCGGTGGCGGCCTTGAACGGATCGGCGAAGCGGCGGAAGGTCGAGGTGGTGGTGCGGATCGCGAACGAGGGCTTGTAGCCCACGACCATGCCGTTCTTGATCAGCCCGAAGAAGCCGCGTTCGCCGAACACCGGCTGCCCGCGGGTCTCGATCGAATCGCCGCCGAAGGGGCTGTAGCCCGGCATGAACGGCCCGTCGATCATGCTGCGGGCGAATTCGCCGTCGAACCATTCGCCCGGGCGGATGCCGATCCGGTCGACCGCGTGGAAATCCAGCGACAACTCCAGCTTGTTGTCGAACTCGAATTCGTCGATGCGCTCCCAGCGCCCGTTGATCCGCACTTGCCAGAACAACTGGCGGATGCGGCCGCGGCGTCCGGCCCAGGTCTGGGCGAAATCGTACGGCGCCTCGCGATGGCTGAAACCCAGGGTCACGCCGGCCGGACCGTTGCCGGCTTCGACCCGGGCCACCCACTCGGCGGCGTTCTGTTCGATCCGCCAGTCCGGCACCTTGGGCAGGCGCAGCAGGTTGAGATCGGAGAAGCGCACCAGGTGTTCGTCGGCGGCGCAGCGGCGTTGCGCTTCGCCCAGCCCGGGCAGTTCGCATTGCGCGATCAGCGCGCTGTAGTGCGCCTGGGCCTGATTCATCGCCACTTGCGCGGCGATGATCCGGGTCTGGTACGGGCGGCCGCGTTCGCAGCCGAGCCATTCGCTGAAAGTAGGCGGGTGATCGCCGACCTGATTGGCGTAGGAGGACGCGGCCGCGGTGGTGGCCAGGGTGTATTGGTTGGTCGCGGTAACCAGGGCGTCGTCGGCGTCGTGCAGGTGCTGGCGCAGGCTGCGGTATTCGGTCTGCGCCGGGATCACGTTGAGGAATTGCTGATAGGCCTGGTGGACGGTGTCGCCGCTGGACACGTAGGCGCCGATCGCGCTCCATTGCGGCGCGGTCGCGCAAAAGTCGTACTGCGCGGCGGGGATGAAGCCGGCCTGCGAGCGCGGCCAGTCCCAGTGCGCGCTCGGGTAGGTCAGCTGGAAGTCGTCCGGCGACAGGCCGATCGAATCGATCAGCGCGCGGTACAGCAGGCCCCAGGGCTTGTCGTCGAAGTCGGCGTTGGCGGCGGCGCTGCCGGCGTCCAGCCGCGCCAGCTCCAGCAGGCGCCGGTCCTGGGCGCCGTGGCGGAACTGCGAGAGCGGGCCGACGTCGTCCTGGGACTCCAGCGTCTCGTCGCCGCCGGCGGCATAGGGATATTCGGACTCGGACATGGCCTGGCTCCTGCATCGCCGCGGGGCGGCGCTGCGTGCCGGAGGCCGGACGCTGCTGCGGCCCGACGCCCGGAAGCGGCACGCGGCGATCCGGGTGGGCGCACACTGCGCGTGCGGTCAGTTGACCGCCTTACGGCAACCTTACGGAGTGGGATCGCCTGTCGATTCAATGACTTGGATATCGGCTGACGCGGCTCCGTCAGGTTCGCCGGACCGGCACGCGGCGATAACGCGACGCCGCCGCCAGTTTTGCGGTGAGCCAAAGCGGGTCTGAGTGAGGCTGGGTGAACAGGGCCCGCGCCGGCGCCGCGGCCGCCCGACCGTAAGGTTGCGGTAAGGCGCCGATCCGGCGCGGCGCCCAGGGTGTGCCGGCGACCCATGTCGCGGCGCGGGATGCGCCGGCCACGCCGGAGCCCGCGTTTCACCCAAACGGAGATACCCATGAACGCCACGCTCGCCCGGTGCCTGCTGACCGCTGTCCTGACTCTCGCCGCACTGCCCGCGCTGGCGGGCGACCCGCCGGCCTGCAAGACGCCGCTGCCCAAGAACGTGCAGAAGATGGTGCAGTCCTTCAACGACTGCGCCCGCGCCGGCGACCCGGTCGCGGCGTGCGAGAAGCTGCAACTCAACGCCCGGGTCTACGACAACGCCCAGGGCCTGCTGCCCAAGCTGGGCGCGCTGGGACCGAAGTACTGGCGCGCCGCGCCGCGTCTGCTGGGCTCGCCGCAAGGCCTGGTCTATCTGGTCCAGGAAGGTTCCAAGGGCAAGCCGATCGGCAAGCGCTATTACACCGCCGACCAGTTCGCCAGCTTCTGCCAGATTCAGTAAGTCATCCCGGCAAGGCGCCGCGCGCGATCACTGTCGAAGGTGATCGCGCGTATCGGCGCCGGTGGGACTCACCGGCGGTTGTCTTGCGCGATGGCGTTTGCGCGCAGGCGGGGGCGGACTTCAGCGTCATCCTTGCAGGTCGTCGTTCCCGCCTTCGCGGGAATGACGGTAGGTGGGGGCGCTGTATTCGAATGGCGAATCGCGAATTTCGAGCCAAGAATCCAGGATCCAAGCGCCCCAACGCCTAACCACAAAGCACGAGCGGTCTAAACCGCCCGTGCTCTTGCCGCTTAGCCGCGCTTCTTGCCCGGCGGCGTGGCCTGCGGATCGTTGCCGACCTGCGGATCGCACGAGATCAGCTGCACGTCGTTGTAGGCGTTGAACGAGTCCTCCACCAGCACGGTGAAGAAGATCAGCGTGGAGACCGAATTCTCGTTGCGCATGCGCACGCGGCGCCCGTCGTCGTAGATTTTCGGCTCGCCGATCTGCTTGAAGGCGTCGGAGTTGAGCACATTGACGATCCGGAAGCGCTCGGACACTTCCGCTTCGAATACGTATTCCAGGGTCACCGGCCCCTTGCTCTGGATGGTCACCACGTCGGGAGAGAAGCTGTAGAAGTAATGGCCCTTGCCGGCGTTGCCGCCGAAGCCGACGTGCGCCAGGGTCAGCTGGATGCTCTGCACCGGCAAATCGTCGGGCTTGTGCTTGCCCTTTTTGCTCTTGCCTTGCTTGTCCGATGCGGCCGCCTGCTTGGCGGAGTCCTTCTTGTTGGCCATGGTCAATTCCTGTTTCTCAACGTTGCTGCGGGACGGCTTCGTAAAAGGCCACGAAGCCGGGATTTCGGTATCCGATGCCTTGCAGCCAGGCGATCTGGCGCGCGGCGCGGTCGCGCGCGCCCAACTGCGCCTGCGCGCGCGACCAGGCATCCAGGACCATGCGATTGCGGCTGTCGGCGACGCTGTCGGCGAGCAATTCCACCACTTGCGTCCAATCCTGCCGCGCACGCTCGCGATCGCCGGCGGCGGCGTGGCGCTCGCCGCGCCAGGCCAACGCGCGGGCGAGGGTGGAGCGATTGGGCAGATCGGCCGGAGCGCTGCGATGCAAAGCCAGCAGGTCGGCGACTACCGCATCGGCCTGCTGGTCGTTGGTGTGGGCATCGCCTTGCGCCAGGTTCAGCCGCACCAGCGCAGCGAGCAAACGCCATTCCGGCGGCGGATCGCTCTCGCGCATGATCGGCGCGAGCGTGCGCTGCGCCGCGCGCAAGCGTTGCAGGGCGCGTTCGCGCTGGCCGTTGTAGGCCGCCACCAGCCCGGCATGGGAGTAGGCGTGGCCGAGGTTGCGCCGCCAAACCTTGTTGTCGGGTTGCAGCTCCACCAGCGTATCGAGCAAGCGCACGGCTTCTTCGATTTCGGTTTCGGCCTGATCCAGGCGGCCGCGGTCGAGCGCCAGCACCGAACTGCGCAGCAGCGAGGTCGCCAACTTGCGCCGCCATTCGTCGGCATCGGGCTCGCTGTCGACCAACTCGCGCAGCATCTGAGTCTGTGCGGCGTAGCCTTGCGCGGCTTCGATCAACAACCCCCGCAGGTCTTGCGCGCTGCTCAGCCACGACAGGCTGTCGACCAGCTCGAAGCGCAGCGATTTATCGCTGGGTTTTTTCGCCAGCAATTGCTGCTTGATCGCGACCGAGCGGGCGAACAATTCACCGGCCTCGTCGCTGCGCTGTCCGCTCAGGGCCAAGGTGCCCAGGTTGTTGAGCGCATAGGACAGTTCCAGCTGCCAGCGCGGATCGTTCGGCGCGCGCGCGACCAAACGTTCCGAGGTGCTCAGGTATTCCTGCCAATGCTTGCGGGCGGAATCGAATTTTTTCTGCAGATAGTCGTGGTGACCCAGCCAGTACGCGGTGGTCCCGGATTCGGCCAGGGCGTCTAGCGATTCGGGCGAGCCGGCGACGGCCAACGCGGACGCCTGATGGGCGCGTTCGAACGCGGCGCGCGCCTCGGGGAAGCGCGCCTGGTTCATCAGCACTTCGCCGACCGTGCGCAGCGCGCGCGCGTGGCTGATCAGTTCGCGCGGCTGCATGTCGGCTTCGGGCATGTACTCCAGATAGGTCAGCGCCTGGCTGCCGACGCTGTCGAGCAGTTTCAGGTTGCCGATCGGGCGCAGCTGCTCGGCCAGGTCGCCGAGCATGAACGAGACCAGTTGCTGGGCCTGGTCGCGCCGGCGCTCGGCCTCGCGCCGCGCCTGCCACGCTTGCAGCCCCAGGCCGATGGCGACCAGCGCCATCGCGCACAACGCGCCGATCGCGCTGGCGCGCAGCCATTGCTTGCGTCGCTGCTGGCGTTCGGAGGCGTGCAGGAATTGCAGGTCGTCGGCGTCCAGGTCGTCGGGCAGACGGCGCGCGGCTTCGCGCGCCTCGGCCAGCGGGCGGCCCGGATTGAGCAGGTGGTCGGCGCGGCGGCCTTCGGCGGCCCAGCGCCGCGCCGCGCGTTGCAGGCGTTCGCGCGCTTGCAGCAGTTGCCGGTTTTCGCGCGCCCATTCGCGCGCGCGCGGCCATTGCCGCAACAAGGCTTCGTGGGCGACGCCGAAGCCGGGTTCGCCGCCGCTGAGTTCGCCGACGAACAGGCGCGCGCGGACGAAGGCCTCGGCCAGTTCGCGCGCGGCCGCGCCGTCCAGGCTGGACCACAGCACCCGCCGCGCGGTGACCGCGTCGCTGTCGGGGCGGATCACGATCAACGCCGCCAGCACCCGTTCCAGACTGGCCTGCGCCGCCGCCGGCAGTTCGGCGTAGACCTGCTCGGCGCGGTGCGCCAGCGCGCCTTCCAGGCCGCCGAGTTCGCGGTAGGTCGACAGGCTCAGCAGGCCTTCGGTGCTCTGCCGTTCGTACAGGGCCTGCAAGGTGTGCTGCAGCAGCGGCAGCGAATCCGGATGCGCGGCGGCGGCGTCGCGCAGCAGGTCGTCCAGGCGGATCGAGCTGTCGGGGTCTTCCTCGAAACTCAGCCCGGCCAGCGCCGCCGGCGCGCGGATGATCTGGCCGATTTCGCCCACCCGCGGGGTCAGCAGATCGATATGGCCGTCGCCGGCCTTGAGCTCGGCCAGCCCGGGCACGCGTTCGATCAGGGCCGGATAGAAATCGCTGCGGGTGATGGCGATGATCGCCACCCGCGGCGATGCGCACAGCGCGTTGAGCGCGGCGCCGAAATCGGCGCGGTCGGCGTCGGTGATCGCGGGCGCGGCCACCGCGGCCTCGGCGTGGTCGGTCACCAGCAGCAGATGCGCGCGTTCGGCCAGGCTCGCGGTGCGGCGGGCGAAGGCGTCGTCGATGCGCGCGCGCACCGCGTCGGGCGACTGGCGCAACTGCTGCTGCAGCCATTCGGCCTCTGTCGGCAGAAACACCGGGCGCTGGTCCAGCGTCCATTCGCACAGCGATTGCGCCAAGCGCGCCAGCAGGTCGCCGCCGCGGCAGGCGCCCAGGTCGAAATAGGCGCTGCTGAGCGCGTGCAGGCCGTCGAAACCGCCGTCCTGGCGCAGCAGCGGCATCACCCCGGCGCGCAGCAACGAGGTCTTGCCGCAACCGCTGGCGCCGGACACCAGGACGAAGCGACGCTGGTTGTCCATTTGCTCGCGCAGGGTGGCCAGCAGCTCCGCGGTCGCGCGGCTGCGGCCGAAGAACACGCCGGAGTGTTCCTGATCGAACGAGCGCAGGCCCACGTACGGGCTGCCCTGGGTCCACGCCGCCGCGCGCGGCAGGCCGCTGCGGTAGTCGTCGGGGAAACTGACCCGCGCCACCAGCCGGTAGCCGCGCTTGCGGATGGTTTCGATGTAGTCCGGTTCGCGGCTGCTGTCGCCCAGGCGCCTGCGCAATTGGGCGATGGTCTTGTGGACCGGGTTGTCGCCGTAGAAGGTGCCGCGCCAGATTTCGATCAACAGTTGCTCGGCGCTGATCACCTCGCCGGCGCGTTCGGCCAGCGCGATCAGCACTTCCATCATCCGCGGTTCCAGCGCGGTGGACACGCCGTCGCGGACGATCGCCAGGCGGTCGGGTTGAACCAACAGCGCGCCGATGCGGAACTGCGACACCGCGGCCAGGTTCTTGATCCGATCGATGCGTTGTGGCATCGCAGCGCTCGCTCGCCTTGTGCGTGTCAGTCGTCGGGGCCGGTGAGGCGGCAAGCCTCATGCGCGCCCCGCGTCTGCCGCGGCCGTTGCCGGCAGGCGGAACCAGCGAGTCGCCATCGCGTTGCGCCCCATCGCAACGTCAAGCGGGTGTGAAACGTTTCACACACGCTAACAAACCTTGCGACGTTCGTCTGTATCGGTGCGTGCAAATCCGCGCTTGGCGCCTGTCGGCGCAAGCAACGCGCGGGTCGTGGCCGGTTCGATCGGGGTTTTACGTTTGAGGCTTCAGCCCGTCAGGGCGTCGGGTCGGCGCGCGCGCAGACAGGCCGGAGCTCGCGTTGCGCAACGCGCCGGCGATCGGGCAGGGTGCGGGCGGGCGATCGGTCGCACTCGCGTCGATCGCGGAACAAAAAAAAGCCGGCCGGGGGCCACCCCCCGCGGCCGGCACAGGCTTGCGGCCGAGGGGGATCAGCCGCAGCAATAACAAACCAAGGGACGCCCGGGGCCGCCGGGACCGAGGTCTCCGCCGAACTCCGCGCACTCTGTGCGGCATTCGAACGAATCGCACGATGCCGATGGGGCCGGCGCGGCGCCGTTGCCGGCGACCACCTGGAAGGCGCCGAATCCCATCGCGGCCGAGAACAGCAGGGCGGCCAGGACGACTCGTACGCCACGATTACGCTTGATCATTGCTCAACTCCTGTCGATGTGAGCCGCGATCCCCGCGGAGGGTTCCGGCATGCGCGGCGATGAGGCGGCCGGAGAGCCGTGCAGCGGTGATGCATGATCTTGGGCTTGCGCATCGTCGGGCCGAGTCCCCGTCCCGACGATGCCGTTGCCGCGCTTGCGCCTAACGGGCCGCGAGCGCGCGTTGCGGATTGCTTTGCGGCGATTGCGATTGCGCGCCGACGGCGAGCAACAGCTCGCGCAGCGTTTGTTTGTCGTCGATGGCGCCGACGTGCTGGTAGCGCACCCGCCCGTCGCGGCCGATCACCAGCAACGCCGGCACCTTGCGCGCGCGGAACAGCGCGGCGGTGCGGCGGTCGTCGTGGGCGATCAACGGAAAATTCAATGCGTGTTCGCGCGCATAGGCGGCGGTGCGCTCGGCCGAGGCGAAGGCCACACCGACCAGTTCGGCGCGGCCGCCGGACGCGGCCTGCAACTGCCGCGCGGCGAGCTTGAGCTGCGGCAGCGAGGCGCGGCAATACGGGCAGGTGGTGGTGAAGAAGAACAGCACCTGGACCTCGCCGCGCGGCTGGCCGAGTTCCAGCGGCTGGCCGTCCAGCGCGGTCAGCGCGAGCCGGGGCACGTACATGCCGACATAAGGTTGGGTGACCCGATCGGCCAACCAGCGCTGGTCCGCGCGCATCCGGCCGACCTGCCATCCCAGCGCGACCACCAGCGCCGCGGCCAGCGCCAACGCCGCCCAAAGCAAGGGCGGCGCGAGTCGCTTGGCTGGCGATTGTGAGTCGGGTGGCGACGACATGTCTGCGACCCTAACAGCGCGCGTGCGCGGCGAACTTGACGCGGCTCACACTGACGAAGCGCTCGCGCAGGGCGCGCGAGCGCTGGGTTTCATCGTTGCAGCATCCACGGCATGACGAATGTCAGCGCGGCGTCGGGCGCCGCGCGTTCCGGCCGGCGGGCGATCTCAGCCGGCGCATTCCTGGGTTCGCAACACCGGCGCCGGCCGTTGCCGCAGCGCTTGCGCCACCGCCACGCCGAGCAGGGTCAGGCCGCCGCCGATCCAGTGATAGGCCTGCAACGGCTCGCCGAGCAGCCACACCGCGAACGCGGCGGTGAACACCGGGGTGAGGTTCATCAGCACCGCGGTCTTGTCGGTGCCCAGGCGCAGCAGGGCGTGCATCCAGAACCAGGGCGCCAAGGTCGAAGCCAGCAGGCCGGCGTAAAGCACCAGCGGCAAGTTGTGCGCATTCAACGCCACCGACGGCGCCAGCAGGAAACCCGGCAGCAACAACAAGGTTCCGCACAGGATCTGCAAATACAGCGATTCGCCGTTGGGGATCGGCAGCGCCCAGCGCTTCACCAACACGCCGTACAAGGCGTAGGAGAACGCCGCCAGCATCATCATCATCTCGCCGCGGCCCAGGCCTTGCTGGAGCAGCCGCAACGGGTGGCCGCCGCTGAGCAGCCAACTCAAGCCGGCGAAGGAAATCGCCGCGCCGATCAGCATGCCAGCCGACGGCCGGGTCTTGAGCACGACCATGCCGATCAGCATCGTCATCGGCGGAATCGCCGCGACGATCAAACCCATCGACATCGCGCTGACGCTGTGCGCGGCGAAATACGCCAGCGACTGATACATCACCATGCCCAGCGCGGCCAGCACCACCAGCTTGCGCCAGTACGGCCGCACTTGCGCGCGCAGTTTCCAGACCCGGGGCAGCATGAACGGGGTCAGCGCGAGCAGCGCGACCAGCCAACGGTAGAACGAGATCGCGGCCGGCTCGATCGCGCCGGCCGAGAGCTTGCTGACGATCGTGTTTCCGGCCCAGATCAGCGTGGCCAGGATCGGCAGTAACAGGTGCATTGCGGACTTCCTTCGTACAACCGGTACAACAGTGGGGCGGCTTATTCTAGAATGTCGGGTAATCGGCAGATGCCGATAACCAGACAGACCGTAGCGAGGCCCGGACAAGATGCGCCGCAGCCGCCAATTCCATTACCCCTACCGTTCATTGCCCGGCCCGTTGCTGCTGCGCTACGAGGCGCTGGCGGTGGACACCGAGAGCGCGTTGCACCAGCACCCCTGGGGCCAGCTGGCGTTCGTGGAGTCCGGCAGCATGGCGTTCGTGGTCGAAGGCCAGCCGTTTTTCGCCCCGCCTGGGTATGCGGTGTGGATTCCGCCGCGGATGGACCACACCTCGCACAACCGGCGCGAAGTGAAGTGCCGGCTCATCAACATCGCCGAGCGCTATACCCCGACCTTGCCCAAGGCGCCGGGGATCGTGCGTTTGCATCCGTTGTTCATCGCCGGGGTCGAGGACTTGTTCGACCGCGGCGTGGAGATTCCCGACACCCCGGCCGACCGCCGGCTGGCGCGGGTGTTGATCGACAAACTGCTGGCCACGCCGATGCTGCAGCGCTTCGTGCCGCAGAGCGAGGACCGTTTGCTGGGGCCGATCCTGGACGCGCTGCAGCACGCGCCGGGCGACAACACCACCTTGGAGGAGTGGGCGCAGCGCGTGCACACCACCGAGCGCACGCTGAGCCGGCGTTGCCGCGACGAACTGGGGATGTCGTTCAGCCAGTGGCGGCAGCGGCTGCGGTTTCAGCAATCGATTCCGTTGCTGGAGCAGGGGCGCAGCGTGCAGCAGGTGGCGGCGCAGATGGGGTATGCGAGCGCGTCGGCGTTTATTGCGATGTTTCAGCAGTTCAGTGGGACGACGCCGCAGAAGTTCCGGAGGTAGCCGGAGCCCGTTCCCCCCTTTGAAAAAGGGGGGGTAGGGGGGATTTGCTTTTGTCTTTGATCTTAGGCGGATCAACAACAGCAAAAGCAAAAGCAAATCCCCCCTAACCCCCCTTTTTCAAAGGGGGGGAACAGTGACGGCGGGTTACGGAGCGGCTTGCTTTTGCTGCGCAGCTACTCGCTCGCGCACGTCTTCCAGCATCGCATCCAACGCCTTGCGGTCGTAAACCTTGCCGCGCAACACGAAGGTATCGATACGCCGCGTCGCTGCGATATCGCGCAGCGGGTCGGCGCCGAGCAAAACGATATCCGCGGCCTTGCCGGCAGCGAGACTCCCATGCGCCTGGTCCTTCCCCAGGAACCTCGCACCATTGATGGTCGCCGCCTGCAACGTCTGCAACGGCGTCAAACCGCTTTCGACGAAGCGCTGCATCTCATCGTGCAACCCGACCCCGGGATAATTGAACGAATTGAGAAAACCGGCGTCGGTGCCGGCCAGAATATTCATGCCCGACTGCTGCAACAAAGGCAGAATCGCGGCATTGCGCTCATAGCGTTGGTGCCGGCGCTCGATCGCCGCCGCGTCGTCTTTGGCCGCCCGCTCCACCCGCCACGCATAAGTCGCCTGCAGGCCAGGACCGATGTACTTGAGGTAATCGTCGCCGCGATGATCGTTGCGGTCCAGATAGGTGGTGACGAAACTGCCATTGAGGGTCGGAGTGATCGCAGTGCCGCGGCGGGCCAGACGTTTGTACGCGGCGCGCGCGGTGTTTTCGTCGAAGCTCGCCTGGATCCGGTTCCAGCCTTCCTTGCTGTCGATCTCGCCGCGCCGGACCATCGCGCCGATCTGCGCCTCCTGCGCGGAACCGGCCTTGTAGGCGTACTCGATATGTTCGATCGAACTCAGCCCGGCCTGGCTGACTTCATCGATGGTGAGCGAGAACGGAACATGCGCCGACACCCGCAGACCGCGCGCGTGCGCCTGCTTGAGCGCGTCCATGAACAACTCGGGCGACAAGGTGTTGTCGGTGATCTTGACGAAATCGACCTTCCAGCCCTGCAATCGATCCAGGGCCTGGGCGATTTCCTCGTGAGTGCCCACTTCGATATCGCCCGGCCAGATCGACTTGTAGCCTTCCAGCTTCGGTCCCGAGGTAAAGATCGTCGGCCCCGCCAGCGCACCGCGGGCGACCGCATCGCGCCACTCGAACACGCTCGGACTCAGATCGCCGGCCGCATCGCGCACCGCGGCGATGCCGTGGGCCACGTACAGCGGCAGCAGGTTCTTGTTCTCCTCGATCAGCTTGTCGCCGCCGCCGAAATGCACGTGCATGTCCCACAGCCCGGGGATCGCGTACTTGCCTTGCGCATCGATGCTGCGCGCCGCCTCGAACCGACCCGCGCGCGAGTCCGCCTCGACCGCCACGATGCGGTCCCCGCGCACCGCGATCAGCCGGTCCGGGCGCAGCTTGCCGGCGACGACGTCGACGAGGTTGGCGTGGCGGATCAGCAGGTCGACGGGTTCGGCGGCGGACGCGACGCAGGGCAGCGCCAGCAGCAAGGCGATGAACAGGCGTGAGGTCGGAATCATGCGGAAACTCCAAGCGCGGCTGCCGCGGGCGACGCGGCCGGCGGGATCGTAAAAGGCGTCGAGGACGTATTTTGCCCGATTCGAACTGGCTTCTTGCATGGCGAATGCGAGCGGGGCCCTGTTTCGCCAGAACCGGCCATGTCCATAATGCGCGTGTGGACCAACGCGCGCTGCCTCAGGCGCCATCGCGCCCAAGGGAAGGACTGGATGAGAAGAGTCAAACGCCTGGCGACGCCGCCGTCGTTGCGCCGGCCCGATTTGTTGCGCTGGGCGCATGAGCTCAACGAGTTTTTCAGCTTGCCGGCGGACCTGCGCCAGCGAAAGCGCGCGCCGTTCGAAGAATACCGGCCGCTGTTTCTGGATGGGACGGTGCACGCGGCGCTGATTCGCCAGTTCTCGGCCAAATGCGCTTATTGCGAGAGCGGCTTCAGCGATCGCAGCCAGGCCTCGATCGATCACTTCCGGCCGATCTCGGCCGCGGCCAATGCCGAGAACGAATCCGGCAGTCCCGATCACTACGGTTGGCTGGCTTTCGAATGGCGGAATTTGATGCTGGCCTGCGACGAATGTCTGCTCGCCAAGCGCAACCTGTTTCCGGTTGATACCCCGCGGGCGCTGCCGATGACGCCGTGGCGGCAACTGATCGAAAGCGAGGGGGCGTTGTTGATCGATCCCTGCCGCGAGGATCCCGCGCGGCATCTGGCTTTTTCGCACGATGGCCAGTGGCGGGCCCGCTCCGACAAAGGGCAGGCGACGATCGAGCTGTTGCGGCTCAATCGGCCCCGGCTGCTGGAAGGCCGACGGCTTGAAGTGGACGGAACCTTGGAGTTGATCGCCGAGCTGATCGAATCGCCGGACGAACGCAGTATCCAGCTATTGGGAAACTTCAGCGCGCTTGCCTACGCCGGCGCGATACGGATCGCGGTGGACGCGGTGTACCGCGAAACCGCGCGCAGGATCGGCGCAAAGGTCGGAGCCGGTTTCGATCTCGCCCGCGATCTGCCGCGCCTGAGCGGCCATCGCCAGATATGGCACGAGGTGGTGGCCGACTATCGCCGCGACGGTCTGGGTTTGTTCGGCGCCGAAGAACTGCGCGCGGCATCCGAATCGTTTTCGCCGAAGCCCGCGCCGTCGCGTCGCGATTCCTATGTGCAACGGGTTCGTATTCGCAATTTCAAGGGATTGGACGATATCGAATTGAATTTCGCCTCATCGCGCTCCTTCGATCGCGCGCCTTGCGCCATGCTGCTCGGCGAGAACGCCGCGGGCAAGAGCACCGTGTTGCAGGCGTTGGCGCTGGCCTTGATGGATGCGCCGCTGCGCGCCGGCAGCCGGGCGCAAGGCGATGAATTGTTGCCTCGGCAGATCCATTCCTGGGACATCCGCGCGCAGACTCCGAGCGTGCAGGTGCTGACCTCCTCGGGCGAATCCTCGACCCTGCGGATCGATGCGCGTGGCGGATTCCTCACCGATGAGGGCCTGCCGTTCACCGTGCTGGCCTACGGTGCGCGACGGTTCTTCCGCGCCCATAAATCTATTGGCAAGCACGCGATCAACCGTAGCCTGTTCGATCCACTGGCGATGCTGGAAGATCCTGCGCCGTGGCTGACGCAGGCGCCGGAATCGGCGTTCAATGCCGTGGTCCGGGCGATGCGCGAGGTGTTCGCGCTGCGCGGCGACGATGATATCTACCGCGATGGACACGACCGGGTCTGGGTCAGGGCCCATGGCCGGGTCACCCCGATCGAACGCATGAGCGACGGCTACCGCGCTTTGTTCGCGATGGCGGTGGACATCATGCGCAGAATGGTCGAGGTTTGGGGCAATCTGGAATACGCGCAAGGCGTGGTGTTGATCGATGAGATCGACGTGCATCTGCACCCGCGCTGGAAAATCGAGGTGATGTCGGCGCTGCGCCGGGCGATGCCGCGGGTGCAGTTCATCGTTACCGCTCACGACGCGCTGTGCCTGCGCGGCATGCACGACGGAGAGGTGCAGGTGCTGTACCGCGATGAGCACGATCGGATTCGTCTGCGCGAAGACCTGCCGAACATCGAACTGTTGCGTACCGACCAATTGCTGACGTCCGATTTGTTCGGGTTGCCCAGCACCGCGAGTCCGAAAACCGAGGCCGCGCTCAATCGCTACGCCTATTTGCTCGGGTTGCCGCAACCGCGGGCGGAAGAGGCGGCTGAGCGCGACCGTTTGGCCGTGGATTTGCGCGCCTTGCCGCGCGGGGACACGCCGGTGGAACAGTTGATAGGCGAGGCCACCGAACGCTACATCCAGGCGCGCCGCGACAGCACCGCGCAGCAGCGCGGCGACTTGCGCGAGCAGGCGCTGGAGGAGATCGTGCGCCGGCTGGAGCGTCGCTTGGGCGCGGAGACGAAGCAATGAGGCGGGTGAATCGCGACGCGGTGGCGGCGCCGGTTTCGCTGACTGCCGACGACGGCGCCGGCAAGTCCGAAGGCAAGCGCGCGCACGCGCACTACCAGGCCGGAAACAAGGGCAGCTACGCTTTCAGCGCCTACAAAGGCGACGACGTCGCCGAAGCGATGTTCGCGCTGTTCCACGGCAAGTGCGCGTATTGCGAAAGCTTCCACAGCGCCAGCTCGCCGACCGACGTCGAGCACTACCGCCCCAAGGCCGGCGTGGAAGGCGAGGCCGGGCATCGCGGCTATTGGTGGCTGGCGGCGGACTGGAACAACCTGTTGCCGAGTTGCATCCTGTGCAATCGCCGCAACGGCCTGCGGGTGGCGGGCGAGGGCATGGGATTGGCGCAGTTGGCCCTGCAGCCGAAGACCACGGTCGGCAAGGGCAATCATTTCCCGATTCGCGGCCAGCGCGCGAGCGGGCCGAGCGGCGATTGCGAGGCCGAAGATCCGCTGTTGATCGATCCGACCCGGCGCGATCCGTCGGTCCATCTGTGTTGGCCGGAGGCCGAGCTGTCGATGCTGTCGATGCTGTCGGCGACGTTCCGAGACGGCGATCGCGATCCTTACGGCCAGAAGACCATCGACGTGCTGGGTCTCAACCGACAGTACCTGGTGGAAGCGCGGACCGGTCATCTGGCGATGGTGCGCGCGCGTTTGGCCGACATCGAATGGCTGCTGAGGCTGGCCTCGCAACTGCCGTTGGCGCCGGCGCTGGAAACCCTGGCGCGGGTGGAATCCAACCTCGACCAACTGCAGGCGATGGCCTCAGGCGACAGACCCTATTCGGCGATGGTGGCCGCGTATCTGCAACAGCGCTTGCAGTCGCTGCTCGCCGACAACCGCGACTTGCTGGCCAAGGTGCGCGCGCAGGCTGCGGCGGGGGCGGTGCCGGTTTAGCGCGGCCAAAGAAAAACCGGCCGAAGCCGGTTTTTCTCCGAACTGCAACGATGGGCCCGAACCTCAGCCCTTCGCGGGCTTGGCCGCTGCCGCCGGCTTGACCGGCGAACTCGGCGCCGCAGCGCCCGCCGCCGAGGCCTGCCAACCGCAGGTCTTGCCTTCGTTCTGCTGCTTCAGCCAGGTCTGCAACGGCGCGAAGTATTCCAGCACCGCCGAGGCGTCCATCTTCTCGCCGCCGGTGAGTTCCTTCATCGTCTGCTGCCACGGCTGGCTGGCGCCCTTGCTCAGCATCGCCTCGAACTTGGCGCCGGCGGCCTTGTTGCCGTAGAAGCTGCATTCGTACAGCGGGCCCTTGTAGCCGGCCGCGTCGCACAGCGACTTGTAGAACTGGAACTGCAGGATGTGCGAGAGGAAGTAGCGCGTGTACGGGGTGTTGCCCGGCACGTGGTACTTGGCGCCGGCGTCGAAGAACTCTTCGCCGCGCGCCTGCACCGGCGCCACGCCCTGGTACTTGGCCTTCAGTTCCCACCACGCCTTGTTGTAGGCGTCGGGCTTGATCGAACCGTCGAACACGCCCCAGCGCCAGCGGTCGATCATCAGACCGAACGGCAGGAACGAGACCTTCGCCAAGGCCATGCGCATCTGCGCGTTGATCAGCGCCTCGTTGCTCTGCTGCTGATTGCCGACCATGCCGATCGAGGCCAGGTACTTGGGCGTCATCGCCAGCACGATGGTGTCGCCGATGGCTTCGTGGAAGCCGTCGTGCGCGCCGGTCTGGAACAGCGGCGGCTGCTTGTTGTAGGCCAGGTAGTAATAGACGTGGCCGAGCTCGTGGTAGATCGTGGTGAAGTCTTCTTCGTTCGGCTTGATGCACATCTTGGTGCGCACGTCGCCGCTCATGTTCATGTCCCAGGCGCTGGCGTGGCAGACCACGTCGCGGTCGCGCGGCTTGATGAACTGGGTCTTGTTCCAATAGCTGTCGGGCAGCTTGGGCATGCCGAGCGAGACGTAGAAGTCCTGCGCGCGTTCGGTCATGCGCTTGGCGTTGGCCAGGTTGGCGTCGACTTCGGCCTGCGCCTGATCCAGTGGGCTGCGGTCTTCGCCGGCCTTGGCGTTCTGGGCGTCGAGGATCTGCTGGTACTGGCGGCTCAGCGCGCCGTTGATGTCCAGGCTGCCGGCCTGCTGTTCGCTGTACGGCGCCAGCACGTCCCACAGGTTGCCCCAGTCCTGCTGCCACATGTTGCCCAGCAGATGCGCCGGCAGCATGCCGCCGCCGGTCTGGCCCTTGTCGGCGCCGTACTTGGTTTCCAGGCGCGAGCGGGTGTAGCAGTGCAGTTGTTCGTACAGCGGCTTGACCTGGCCCCACAGGCGGTCGGTTTCGGCGGCCAGTTCGGTCGGGCTCATGTCGTAACCCGAACGCCACAGCTCGCCGGTGTCGGCGTAGCCCAGGTTCTTGGCGCCTTCGTTGACCAGTTCGACGAAGCGCGTGTAGTCCTTGCGCATCGGCTTGGAAATGGTGTGCCAGCCCTTCCAGGCGTCGAGCTGGGCGTCGTAGTCGCGGCTGTTGCGCAGCACGTCTTCCAGATCGCCGAGCTGACGGCAGTCGGTGTCGCCAGGGCCGCTGCAGTAGCTGCCCGAGCCGTACATGCCTTCCATGCGCGTGGCGATCTGGGTCAGTTCGGCCAGCTTGGCCGGATCTTTCGGCGCCGGCATCGCGGTGCCGATCTTCAGCAACTGGATCGCGCGCGCGCTGGCCGGCGACATCTGCTGGCCTTCGAACTTCTTCGATTGTTCGATCCAGCTGTTGAGCTGGGTCAGGTAACGCTCGTTGGCCTTGGCCGAGAGCAACTGGCTGTCGTCGTTGATGTAGGTCGACGACAACCACTGCGCGGCGGTCATCTCCGGATACATCTTCTTGTATTCATCGTTGACGCGAGCGATGAACTGATCCGCGGTCTCGCCTTCCGGCGCGGCGGCCGGGGCGCTGGTGCTCGGGGAGGGGGTGGGTTCCTTTTTGCAGCCGGCCAGGCCGATCACGGCCGCAGCGACGCCGAGCGCCAATAAGGCGCGGACAGGTTTCATGTGTGTTCTCTCCGGAATAGTGCCGCGCTTTGCGCGCGAGCCAGAAGGCTAGAGGCCGTCCGGGCCGGGCGCAAGCCGCACTGCGGTAGTGGCGGGGTCGCCAGCCGCTCGCGGTCGGGTCTGGATGAGATTTTGCGCAGATCCGGCACATCGGCGGACCTGAAAACGGTTACTCGAACCGCCGCGATTGGCCCAATTTGGCCTATTCAGGTGATTGGTCTCGGCAGAAGCGTCGTGTCCGTCGCGAAATGAAGTAAATATTTAGTTATGTGTAATCGGTTAGATTGTTAATTTTTAGGTAATCGCATTACGTGTGCGCAACACAGACCCGGTTCCTGACTGGTTCGTTCAGCAAGCGAAACAGCACCTCCCGGGCGGGTTCCGACTGGTGTCACAAAAAGGGATTTGATTTGTGACGCCAAAACGGAAAAAGTGACGTCCAAGGGCAGCCGTTCATCGGTTGTCCGGCCAGGGCGGGGCAGGCCCTTGGTATCGGTCTTGGCTGCAATGGATACGGCATGAAATCAACAACGCGGACCGCGGGCGGCAAATTGCACACGGCCACATTGGCATCACTGCCGCTGCGCGGCCGGGAAGGCGGGGCGTGTTTGTTCACCGCCGACCTGAGCTGGGCACGAGAGCGCGAGCCGGCACCCGCGCAGCGCCGTTTGCGTGCCGACCATCTCATCCGCGTGGCCCTGTTCGCCTTGCTGGCGATGGCGGCGGTCGGGGTGGTGCTGATCAACGGTCCGGCCGATGCCGGCCCCAATCGCAGCGGCGCCTCGGCGCTGCCCGACCCGATCAGCGAGGCCGAAGTCGAAGTCGATCGCGCCGTTGCGGTGCCCGTCGCGGCGTCGCGGGCGGCGTATGCCGTACAAGAACGTAGGCAGGCCGCGCGCTGACGCGCGCGCCGCCACAGGTACTCGGTGGGGGTAAGCGCCTGGATGGCGCATCAGGGGAAGGGAAGCAACAGCAGTGCCAGTCGGGACCGGTTATGGGGATAGCCGCGACCGCGTTGTTTGAATGGCGTCGGCGCCAGGGATGGCGTCGGTGACCGCTCCCGAAGACTCTCGCGCCGGGATTTGAAGATTGCGTCGATTGCGCGCCGATCGCGCGCGCAGAGGCCAACGACTACGTCAGCAGTGTCCGCTCCGGCAACTTCACCAGCCCATGATCGGCCAGCCACTGCCACGAGGTCTCCGCGTCCTGTTCGACGTACGCGCGCGCCGAGCCGAGCCGGAAGCTGTAACCCCATTGATCCATGTCGGCCAGGATGCGCTCGCGCCCGGCGCCCGGGATCTCGTCGCCCAGTAGCGATTGCAGCACGCACACCGCGTCTTCTTCCTCGATCGAATCGGTGGCGTCGGTATGCACCAGCGCGCGCCGTTCCGGCGGCAGCACGATCAGGTGGCAGGCTTCGTGCAGCAGCGAATGCACCGGCGTATCGCCGCGGGCGTAAACGGTGCTGCCGATCAGGCCGGCCTCGCATTCGCCCCAGTAGCTGCCCGGGATCGCTTCGCCGTCGGCCACGCGCTCAAGACGCAGGTCGTAGCGCGCCAGCAGGGCGGCGACGTCTTCGAAGGCGATGTCGGACAGGGTGAGCATGGTGCGGAGCTGTATGGGTAGAAATGGCCTGGGCCACGATCGATCGTGGAGGTGAGATGCTGCGAATGATTTCGAAGACGCGAAACGCCACGAAACTATCGCGTTCGGGATTGCACGTGAGCCGTAGCGATCCGCCGTTGGCGTGGAAGGGCTTCGGCTGGTGCGCTTGCGTACACCTCTGCGGTTGGTCGCGGCTCGCGACCGAAGGAAATCCCCGTGGGACGTCGCTCCTACAGGGAAATACGCGACAACCGCCGCGGCCGGGAGGTCGGCTGCGTAGCGATCAAGCCTGCGCCGGATTCGGCGCTTCCGGCAGCGCGACGGAAATGTCGAGCACCTTGTTGTCGCCTTCGCCGATCAAATCGACCTTGACCGATTCGGCGTCGACGTTGACGTACTTGCGGATCACTTCGAGCAGCTCGCGCTGCAGCATCGGCAAGTAGTCCGGGCCGCCGCCGCGGCCGGCGCGCTCGTGCGCGACGATGATGCGCAGGCGTTCCTTGGCGACGTTGGCGGTGGGTTTCTTGGCCAGCAAGAAGTCGAACAGACCCATAAGCTCAGCCTCCGAACAGCTTGGTGAAGAAGCCCTTCTTTTCCACTTGGGTGAAGCGCATCGGACGGGTGTCGCCGAGCAGGCGGGCGACGGCGTCGTCGTAAGCCTGAGCAGCGTCGGATTCGGTTTCCAGGATCACCGGCTCGCCCTTGTTGGAGGCGTTGAGCACGTCGCCGGATTCGGGGATCACGCCGATGGTCTTCAGGCCGAGGATTTCCTCGACGTCGCCGATGCTGAGCATTTCCTGGTCTTCGACCCGCTTGGGGCTGTAGCGGGTCAGCAGCAGGTGCTCCTTGACCCGCTCGCCGTTCTCGGCGCGGCGGGTCTTGGACGACAGCAGGCCCAGGATGCGGTCGGAGTCGCGCACCGAGGAGACTTCCGGGTTGACCACCACCACCGCCTGGTCGGCGAAGTACATGGCCAGGAACGCGCCCTTTTCGATGCCCGCCGGCGAGTCGCAGACGATGTAGTCGAAACCTTCCGCGGCCAGGTCCTCAAGCACCTTCTGCACGCCTTCCTTGGTCAGCGCGTCTTTGTCGCGCGTTTGCGAGGCGGCCAGGATGTGCAGGTTCTCGAAACGCTTGTCCTTGATCAGCGCCTGCTTGAGGTTGGCTTCGCCGTTGACCACGTTGACGAAGTCGTACACCACGCGGCGCTCGCAGCCCATGATCAGGTCGAGGTTGCGCAGGCCGACGTCGAAGTCGATGACCGCGACCTTGTGGCCGCGACGGGCGAGACCGCAGGACAGGCTGGCGCTGGTCGTCGTTTTACCGACGCCGCCCTTGCCCGAAGTGACAACAATGATCTCGGTCAAAATACGTTCCTCCGTTCGTGCGGCGTCAATCCAGCGCCGCAATCTTGATTTGTTCGTCTTCCAGCCAGATTTGCACGGCCTTGCCGCGCAACTCCTTCGGTATGTCTTCGAGCACTTTGTAATGACCCGCGATCGCCACCAACTCGGCGAAGAACTCGCGGCAGAAAATCCGCGCCTTGGTGTTGCCCTGGGCGCCGGCCAGCGCGCGTCCGCGCAACGGGCCGTAAATGTGCACCGAGCCGTCGGCGATGACCTCGGCGCCGGCGCCGACCGTGGTCAGTACGGTCAGGTCGCGGTTGTCGGCGTAAATCTGTTGGCCCGAGCGGACCGGGGTGGACTGGATCAGGCCAACCGAAGGGGATGCGGCCGCAGCCGCTGCGGGCGCTGCCGAGCGCGACGCGCGGGCCGGTTCGGCCGCTGCCGCGACCGGCGCCGCCGCTTCGCGCTTGACCGCCGCGGCCGGCGTCGCCGCCGCTACCGGTTCGGCCGCGCCTTCGCCGCGCTCATACGAAGCCCGGAACTTGGCCAGCAGCGGCAACCCCAGCGCCTGCGACAGACGCTCGGTCTCGCTGGTGCCGTAGGCCAGCGCCACCGGCAGCACGCCGGCCGCGCGCAAACCTTCCAGCAGCGCCTGCGCGGTGGCCGCGTCGGGCGTCTGGCTCAGGCCGCCGAAATCGATCACCACCGCGGCGCGGCCGAACATGTTCGGCGCGCGCTGCACGCGGCTGCGCATTTCTTCGGTCAGACGCTGAACGTCGAGGGTGCGGATGCGCAGGTTGGCGATGCCGACCTGGCCGATTTTGAGTTCGCCGGCCTGTTCGTAATCCACGGCCACGCTCACGGGCAGGTCCCGGTCGGGCGCGGCGCATCGGCTTCGATGCGCGCCACCGGCACCCGCGGCCGGGTCAGCCAGTCGGCTTCGGGCAGGGCCTCGCCGTAGGTGTCGCGCACCCACGGGTAGCTGCACAGCGGCTTCATCAGCATCGCCGCGCGCACGCCGGCCTCGTCCATCAGGTGCTGGCCGACCTCGCGGAAGCCGAAGCTGCCGTGAAACAGCAGCGCCGGATCGTTGCCGCCTTCCAGAAACACCTCGCAGGCCAACTGCGGATAGCGCAGCTCGGCGTAGCTTTGGGCGTCGGCGTAAAACGCGCGGCCGACGCCGCCGCCGCGACGGCGGCTGGCGACGACGATGCGGTCGATATAGAAAAAGTCCGGATAGCGCTCAAGAAACCAGCGGAAATTGCTGCTGTCGTGATCGCTGCCGGCGCCCATGCCGATCAGGAAGCCGGCCAGGGTGCCATCGCGCTCGGCGACGCGGAAATACTCGGCGGTGTCGAAAAAATGACGCAGACGGGCAGCATCCAGCGGCAGGATCGCGGGTCCGGCGGCGTTGTTGAGGGCAAGGACGGAATCCAGCTCGTGCTCACGCACGTCGCGGACGACGATCGACATTCCAGGCTCCAGGTATTCAAAAACCGGCACGCGTTCCGTGCCGGCGTCCCGATTATCGCACGGGCGTCCGTCCGCGGCGAACGCCAAGTGCATGACTTCTGGACGGCTCGGCCCGGATGCCTGTGCCGTTAGCATGCATTCATGCTGGCACGCCTGACTCCCACCCAATTGATGCGGTTCGCCGGTTTGTTCACCTGGGCCATGGCGGCCTGCTGGCTGCTGAGCCTGTGGCTGGAGCCCGAACTGGCCTCATCGCTGCCGGGCGTTTCCGAACAGGGCTTCATCCTGGTGATCGCCCGCTGGATGGCGGTTCACCTGATCTTCGGCCTGGTCTATTGGTGGATCAGCCGGGGGCTGGGTCAGCGCCGGCCGGGGCCGGAAGACCATGCCCTGCTGCTGGTATTGACGGCCTGCGCGATCGGTAGCGGCTATTACTCCAACACCGGTATCGGCAGCATCCTGCTGATGGTCGTGGCCGGGCTGCTGCCGTGGTTGCTGCCGCTGCGGGTCGGGGTGGCCTGGCTGGTCCTGAGCAATCTGTCGATCATCCCGGTGTTCGTGATCGCCATCCGCCAGCCGCCGCTGCTGGCCATTGTCCAGTCGCTGGCTTATGCCGGCTTCTCCAGCCTGGTCTTCGTCAGTTCGCTGGTGGCCATGCAGCAGGCCCAGGCACGCGAGGAACAGCGCCGGCTCAACGCCGAACTGCGCGCGACCCGGGCGCTGCTGGCCGAAAGCGCCCGGATCAACGAGCGCACCCGGATCTCGCGCGAACTGCACGATTTGCTGGGCCACCACCTGACCGCGCTGAGCCTGAACCTGGAAGTGGCCGGGCATTTGTCCGAGGGCCGGGTCAAGGAACATGTGCAGCAAGCGCATACTCTGGCCAGGCTGCTGCTCACCGACGTACGCGAGGCGGTCAGCCAATTGCGCGAGAACGGCGCCATCGACCTGTCGCTGGCGCTGCGCCCGCTGGCCGAAAACGTACCGGCGCTGGACATCCGCATGGACATCGAAACGCCCCTGACATTGGACGATCCCGAGCGCGCCCACGTGCTGCTGCGCTGCACCCAGGAGATCGTCACCAACGCCGTGCGCCACGCCGGCGCGCAGCACTTGTGGATCGACGTGCGCCGCAACGGCGAACAGATCGTCATGAGCGCGCGCGACGACGGCCGCGGCGCCGATCATCTGGTCGCCGGCAACGGCTTGCGCGGTATGCGCGAGCGGTTGCAGCAGTACGGCGGCCACCTGCGCATCGAAACCCGGGCCGAGGCCGGCTTCAGCCTGCACCTGACTTTGCCCGTCACCGCGGCCGCGATGGTCCGCGAAGGAGCTTTGACATGACGTCCACCCCCATCCGCGTGTTGCTAGTCGACGACCAGACCCTGGTCCGGCAGGGCGTGCGTTCGCTGCTCGCCTTGGCCGAAGGCATCGAGGTCGTCGGCGAGGCCAGCGACGGCAAGCAGGCGGTCGACATCATCCCGACCCTGCGCCCGGACGTGGTCCTGATGGACATGCGCATGCCGGTGATGTCGGGCCTGGAAGCGCTGCAGGCGCTGGCCCGCTCGGGCTACCTGCCGCCGACCATCATCCTGACCACCTTCGACGACGACCAACTGGTCCTGGCCGGGCTCAAGGCCGGGGCCAAGGGCTATCTGCTCAAGGACGTGTCGCTGGAGCAACTGGTCGGCGCGATCCAGACCGTGGCCGAGGGCGGCTCGCTGGTCCAGCCGGCGATGACCCAGCGGCTGCTGTCGGGCCTGGAGCACATGCGCAACGACTTCGTCAGCCTGGACCGGCCCGACCCGTTGACCGAGCGCGAAACCGAGATCCTGCGGCTGATGGCCGGCGGCTTTTCCAACAAGGAAATCGCCAATTCCCTGGGCGTGGCCGAGGGCACGATCAAGAACCACGTGTCCAACATCCTGTCCAAGCTGGGGGTGCGCGACCGCACTCGCGCGGTGTTGAAGGCGTTCGAGTTGCAGTTGGTCTGAGCGGAGTTTTGCCGGGTTGGCGACCGTGGAAGCAGGGCGTGGCGCTGTTTTCGTCGTAGTCGAGGTGTCGCGGTCGCGGCTTGCGCCGCTCCTACAGGGGGCGGCCGAGGGGCGAGCGGGCCCCTGGCCCGTCCGATGCGAAAGCAGGGCGCAGCGACTGTAGGAGCGGCGTCCCACGGGATTTCCTGCGGTCACAAGCCGCGACCGCGGACTGGCCACTCGCGCCGCTACTTTCGTCGTAGTCCGGATGCCGCGGCCAAGGCCCGCGGCCGAACGAAATCCCTTGCAACGCCGCTCCGCAGGGGCTCAAGGCAACCGCATCCGAGGCCGCCGACGCGACGCGCCCGGCGCCCGCGAGCGCCCGATCCGCCGCATTCGCATGCGTCCGGTGCCTTCGCCACTTGTCCGGATTTGCGCTTCCGCGTCGGCGCGCGCTTGCCGATGCGCGCGCGAGCCGGCAAAAAGCCGTCAAGTTCAAGGCTTTTCGCGGCCAAACCCGGATCGCGGCGGCTTCGGCGATTTTTCTTGGCTGTGACGGCTGCCCTTGCCGGGATTTATCTTGCTACGATTGTGGGTCTGCGCCCCTGGCCCGCTCTGGGCCCGGCCCTGGAGAACCTGAATGACCCGTCTGATCGAGATTCTGATTTCCCTGGCGATCGTCGCCGCGCTGTTCCTGATCGTCGGCATCGCGCTGCCGGCGAGCCGCCATCTGTCGCACTCGGTTGAGACCAACCGCAAGCTGACCATCGTGTTCGATACGTTGAACAGCCTGCGTCGCTTCAAGGAATGGAATCCGCTCGCGCTCCGCGATCCCGCCATGGAGATCAAGCTCGTCGGCAAGGACGAGGGCGTCGGCGCCCGCCTGGAGTACTCCTCCAATGAGCGCGGCCTGGGCAAGGGCAGCTGGGAAATCGTCAAGAGCGAGCCGGGCAAGCTGGTGGGCTACAAGATCAGCAACCCGGAGCGCGGCGACAACAAGCGCACCGAGTTCACCTTCAAGCCGACCGGCCGCAACAACCGCAACGTCGCCATCACCCAGACCTACGACGTCGATTACGGCTGGAACCTGCTCGGCCGCTACTCGGGCCTGTACGTCAGCAGCAACGTCGGCGAAGACATGAAGATGGGCCTGGCCCGCCTGAGCAACCTGCTCGCGACCGTGCCCAACTACGACTACTCCAAGCTGTCCGAGTCCGACCCGGCCAACGCGCCCAAGGTCGCCGACCGTCCGGCCGAGAACGTGCTCAGCGTGACCGCCGCGGTCGAGCGCAACAACGACAAGATCAAGGGCCAGATCCACTCCAACATGGAATGGATCAACAAGGTCATCGCCGCCAACGGTCTGGAAGCGGTCGGTCCGATCCGCATCGTGACCAACGAGTTCGGTTCGGAGATCTACTCCTTCGACGTGGTCCAGGTCGTGCGCAAGGTCGGCGACACCAGCACCGGCGATGCCACCAAGCTCGACATCAAGATCGAAGGCGCGGGCAACCCGGTCAAGGCCGAGCTGCTGCCGGCGTCCAAGGTCGCCGTGGCGTCCAGCGGCGGCCACAATTTCGCCGCGCTGCCGCCGGTGCGCGACGCCGTCCGCGCCTGGGCGCTGACCCGCGGTTACACCACCACCGATCGCCCGTACGAAGCCTGGAAGGCCGGCATCGACCCGAGCTTCGACCCGGCCCTGGGCCAGTTCGACGTGTACTGGCCGATCAAGTAAGCCTTTGCCACATCGCGACGCCGCCACCGCGGCGTCGCCAGCAACACCCACGCGCCGCGGTTATCCGCGGCGCGTTTTTTTTGGCCGCAGTTGCGCATTCGCGATGTCGGATTCGCGGGCCGCAGGCGGCGACGCTCGGCGGCGGGTGCGGGCTGATATCGTTAGCGCATGAACCTTTCCGCTTCTTCCAGCCAGAGCGCTGGGCCCGTGGCGACCGCGTGGTCGCTGCGCGCATTGATCGCCGCCGGCGCGGTACTGGCCGCGTTCGCGGTGGCGCTGTCGGCCTACGCCGCGCACCTGGCCGACGCGCATTCGCAATCGCGCCTGCAGACCGCGGCGGTGTTCGCCTTCGGCCACGGCGTCGCGCTGGCGGCGTTGGCGCCGCTGGCGCGGCGCGCGCTGACCCGGATCGCGCTGTTCGCGCTGCTGATCGGCGTGGCGGTGTTCTCCGGCGGCCTGGCGGCCGCGCATTTCTTCGCCACCTCCACCGGCTTGCTGCCTTACGGCGGCAGCCTGTTGATCCTGGCGTGGCTGGTCTACGCCGTCGACGCCTTGAGGCGCTGAGCGTGCCGCGCCACGTCCGCGGCTTCGATGCGCAGCTCGCGCACGAGCACCTGAGCCGCCGCGACCGCAAGCTCGGCGCGTGGATGAAGAAGGTCGACGCGTTGGAGAACGGCCCGATCCGGACCGATCCGCGCTGGCGGCAACGCTTCGATCCGGTCGACGCGCTGGCGCGGGCGATCTTGTTCCAGCAGCTCAGCGGCAAGGCCGCCTCGACCATCGTCGGCCGGGTCGAGGCCGCGATCGGCAGCGCGCGCCTGCACTGCGACACCTTGGGCGTTTGCGACGACGCGACCCTGCGCGGATGCGGCGTGTCGGGCAACAAGCTGCTGGCGCTGCGCGATCTGGCGGCGCGCGAGGCGCGCGGCGAGATTCCCGATCTGCGCCGGATGGCGCACATGGACAACGACGCGATCATCGCCGCGCTGGTGCCGATCCGCGGCATCGGCCGCTGGACGGTGGAGATGATGCTGATGTTCCGCCTGGGCCGGCCGGACATCTTGCCGGTCGACGATCTGGGCATCCGCAAGGGCGCGCAGCGGGTGGACAAGCTCGAGGCCATGCCGGCGCCGAAGGCGCTGGCCGAGATCGGCGAGCGTTGGGGGCCGTACCGCAGTTACGCGAGTCTGTACCTGTGGCGGATCGCCGATATCGCCGACGGGCCCAAGCCGAAGGTCAATCGCTCGCAGGACTGACCGGCGCCGAACCGCTGCCCGCTCAGCCGGGCAGGTACTTGTCCCACAGCCGATTGCGGAAGCGCCGCTGCGGATCGATCCCGCGTTTGAGCTCGGCGAACCGGGTCGCGCCCGGATAGCCGCGCAGGAACTGTTCGCGCGTGGCGTGCAGCCGATACGGCAGATAGTGGCGGCCGCCGTGATCGAGCGCGGCGTCGATCAGCCGCCGCGTCCATTGCCCGGCGACCGCGTCGGCGCGCAGGCCGCTGCGTTGCTTGTGGTACAGCACGAACGAGAACACCTGCGTCGGCGACCAGCTCAACAGCGATTGCGTATCGGCCGGCGCGTGCCGGATCGAAACGTTAAGCGCATGCACTTCGTTGTCGCGCAGCAGCTTGGCCATGACCCGCGCGAACGCGGCGAACGCCGGAACCGGGATGAAGTACTCCTGCAGCAGGTAGGTCGAGTAGCGGCGCGTGCTCGGCTCCAGCGAGGCGATGTCGAGGCTGGCTTCGCGGTTGCGCCAGACCACTTCGCGTTCGCGCAGCAGTTCTTCCACCGAATAGCGCTCGCGCAGCCACGGCCCCACCGGCAGCTCCGACGCGGTCCAGATCAGCTTGCGGTCGCGGCGGTAGTCGCCGCCGCGCGGCACCAGCCGTTCGGCGCGGGTCAGCGGTTCCTCGCAGCGGGTCCAGGTGACCGCGACCGGCGCGTCGAACCGCGGCGGCAGCAAGTCGGCGTTGTGCAGCACGCTGGCCGGGTCGGCATGCACGCGTTCGACGAACCAGGCCGGATAGTCGTCCAGCGCCACTCGCTCGGCGCGGCGGGCGATGCGGTGATTGGCGCTGAGATCGAACTCGGCTTCGCTGACCACGCCCAGACCGCCGTAGCCGCCGACCACGGCGCGGAACAACTCGGGTTGCGACTCGCGGCTGAGTTCGTGCGCGCGGCCTTCGCCGTCGATCAACTGCAGCGCGCGCAGGCTGTGGATCAGGCTGCCCTTGCCGACATAGCGGCCGTGGCAGTTGACCGAGATCGAGCCGCCGATGCTGAAGTTGCCGTAGCTCTGCATGATCGACACCGCCAGGCCGTGCGGATCGATGTGTTCCTGCAGTTCCCGCCACGACATGCCCGCCTGCACGCGCACGCGCCGGCGCGCCGGATCGAGCGCGACCAGCCGGTTCAGCCCGCGCATGTCCAAGTGCAACGAACCTTCGCAACCGATCTGCCCGCCCATGCTGCAACGCGCGCCGCCGATGGAGACCGCGCCGCGGCTGCGGGCGAGGGCGGCGGCGACGGCGGCGACCGTGGCCGGGCGCACCACACTGCCGGCGCGGGTCGATTCGATCCGGCTGATGTCGTCGATCCAGCGTTCGTCGTCGGCGTTGGTTTGCTCGCGGGCGCAGGCGCCGGCGGCGAGCGCGCCGGTGGCGAGCAGGCCTTGCAGCACGCGGCGGCGCGCGCGATCGACGCCGTCGCTTTGCGAGTCGAGCGGGTGTGGGGAAAGCGAATCGGTCGAATCGTGGGCGTCCATGGCCAGGCTCGGGAAAGTAGAGGGCGCGGTCAACTCGGCGCGTCGGGCTGCGCAGCGCTCAGCGGCAGCCAGGCGGGTTGCTGGGTCGAAGGATGCAAAGGTTCTGGATCGGCAGCCGGTCGACGCGACGAAAGGGCGGGACATTCTGCGCGGCGCCCGGCCGCAACCACGGCATGCTCATCGACAGCTCCTTGAGCGGATCGGTGTATCGAGGGTCTCGAACGATCCCGCCTGCTCCCGCGGCGGTGATTCTTTGTAATCCGCGCCGACCCAACGCGGGCTGAGCGAAACCCATCGCCGCCGCATCGCGCGGCCGCCGCGCTTATCGCGCCGGCGGTATCTCATCGAAGGAGAAATACACCGCCTTGCCGTGCTCGCGCGCGATCGCCACCATTTCGTCGGCGCCGGCCGAAGCGCCGCCGATACGCAGGCAGCCATCGCAATGCGCGACCAGTCGGCGCGAGATCGGGTGAAAGATTTCGTCGAACACCGCATCGCCGATGCCGCTGGAGCCGGCGTGTTCGATCAGCGGCAGCGCATACCATTCGCCGAGCACCGGCAAATGGCCGGCGCGGAACAGGGCCAGCGCGGTGTCGGTCATCGCCGCGACGTTGGCGGCGATCTTGGCGGGGTCGTCGCCGGTGCCGGAGCGGTAGGGGCCGGCGACCAGAATCATCAAGCTGCTCATGCGGTCGAGTCCTTTCGGGTGGAGCAGTGCAGGCGCGGCGGCCGGATCAAACCGCGGCGTAGCGCCAATGCCAGGGTTCGTAAACGATGCCGTGCGGGTTGTCGCGCGGATAACTCATGACGAAGCCGTAGCCGCCGGCGCGCTCGCGCAGCCAGGCGAACGCGGCGGTGGCTTCGAAGGATTCTTCGGCCGGCGGCTCGCCGGGCGTGCCGATGTCCAGAGCCAGGCCGCTGTGGTGTTCGCTGTAGCCCGGCGCGGCGTTGACGGTGAGGATTTCCTCGACGCTTTGCCCGCGCGCGAGTTTGCGTTCGAAGATGCCCAGTTGGTAATCGTGGCTGCGATAACCCGATATCGCATCGAGCACCACGTCCTCGCGCAGCGCGGCATCGCGCAGATGGGTCCAGGCGCGCGCCGCGGCCGGATGCAGCCACAGCGGGCGGCGGTAGCGGTCGAAACCGGCCAGGCTCAGGCGGTCGGGTTCGGCGATCAGTTCCAGGCCGGTGCGCGCTTGATAACCGGGCGCGTCCAGGCCGAGACCGGCGAGGCGTTCTTCGAGCCGGTCCAGCGGCAGTTGCCCGACCCGGACCAAGCCTTCGCGGCGGTACTCGACGATGCAATCCAATGCGTCCAGCGCCGCGTCGATGCCGTCCTCGCGCATCAGCCGGTACACCAGCGGCAACAGCCCCTCGGGCAGATCGGCGGCGAGGAAACGGCCGTCGCGCTTGCGCCGCAGCACATGCCGAGCGCGGGCCAGGGCGCGCGCGTCGTGGTTGCTGCGCGCGCGCAGCAGGCCGCCCGGCCAGAGTTCGATCTGTGGCGTGTTGATCAACAAGGTGCCGGGGCCGCGCATGCACGCAGGTTAGCGGTTGCGGCGCGGGCGTGCCAGGGCGCGTGCGCTAACGAATCGTTTACGCCGGCTGCTTGAAGTACAGGCGGGTGCCGAGAATGGCCGGGTCGTGTTCGACCGCGACCAGTTCCCAGCCCTGCGCGGCGCGCAGGTCGAGTTCGGTCTGGATGCGTTCGCGCATCGGCGCCTCGAACAGCTGATAGGTCAGTTCGGTGACGTGATGTTTCCACTGCGGGCTCATGCGTCTTCCTCGGGCGTCGGGGGATCCTGGCGCGGCAGCCGGCCGCTCTTGCGCAGGGCGTCGCGCAGGACATATTCGATCTGGGCGTTGAGCGAACGCAACTCATCGTCGGCCCAGCGCTGCGCGGCGGCGAGCACGTCGGCGCTGATCCGCAGCGGATAGGCTTTCTTCTCGCTCACCGGCGCCGATTCCGTGGGTCGCGGTTGCCGTCGGCATCGGGCGGCGCGTCGCGATAGTCGCGGCGCGCCTTGGCCGCGGCGACGATCAGCGCCACCGCCAAGCCGTTGACCGCCAGCAGCAGGGCGACGCTGACGCCGATGATGCGGGTCTGATCGCCGGCGGCCCAGTAATAGCCCAGCGCCGACAGCAGCAAGGCGATGGCGACCAGCGCCAACAGCCGCGCCAGCCGCGCCGCGGTGGCGGCCGGATCGCGCAGGCGCGAGGCGTCCAGGCCGTTGACCAGGTGCAGGTTGCCGCGCGCGACCAGCACCGCGGCGACCAGGATCGGAACGGCGCTGATCACCATCGCGCCGGGCAGGATGAACGCGTGGAGTGCGGCGGCCATGCGTGCGCGCTCAGTACAAGGTGCCGGCGTTGACGATCGGCTGGGTGCTGCGGTCGCCGCACAGCACCACCAGCAGATTGCTGACCATCTGCGCCTTGCGCTCTTCGTCCAGCTGGACCACACCGTTTTTCTGCAACTCGGCCAGGGCCATTTCGACCATGCCGACCGCGCCGGCGACGATCCGGGTGCGCGCGGCGATCACCGCGTTGGCCTGCTGGCGCTGCAGCATGGCGTGGGCGATTTCGGCGGCGTAGGCGAGGTGGCTGATGCGCGCGTCGACCACGTTGATGCCGGCGTCGGCCAGGCGCTCTTGCAGCTCTTGCTTGAGGTGCAGCGAGATTTCGTTGGCGTGGCTGCGCAGCGACAGCTGGCCGTCTTCGTGCTGGTCGTAGGGATAGCTGGTGGCCATCGCCCGCAGCGCCGATTCGGACTGGATGTGGACGAAGGTTTCGTAGTCGTCGACGTTGTAGACCGCTTCGGCCGAATCGACCACCTGCCAGACGATCACCGCGGCGATTTCGATCGGGCTGCCGTCGAGTTCGTTGACCTTGAGCTTGCCGCTTTCGAAGTTGCGCACGCGCTGGCTGACCTTGCGCTTGGCGTAGAGCGGGTTGTTCCAGCGCAGGCCGTTGTCCTTGACCGTGCCGACGTACTTGCCGAACAGGCTCAGCACCGCGGCCTGGTTGGGCTCGATCTTGTACAGCCCGGCCAGGACGCAGAACACGCCCGCGCCGAGCAGCACCGACAGCAGCACGCCCAGGCCGTGGCCGGCGTCGACGCCGCCGAAGAACCCGAACGCGGCCAGCGCGCCGGCGGCGATGCAGCCCAGCAGGACCGGGATGCCCGGGAGGGATTGGGTGGGGTTCTCTTTCATGGCGGCTCGTCCTTGGGGTTCTGGCTATAGTGATATCAGATTGATATCAGATATGCACGCCGTTTGTCGGGTCGGGGCGTTGGGTGGGGCGGTTGCGCCGTGGTTGCGATGTCGCGGTCGCGGCTTGCGCCGCTCCTACAGGTAGCCCAGATCGTCCCGAAGCCCCTGTAGGAGCGGTGCAAGCCGCGACCGCGGGGCGGCCGATCGCGTCGCCAGCCTCACGGGGCGATTTGGTACAGCGGCGCCGGAATGAACTCGCCGGTCGCGTACAGGCTGCGTCCGTCGGCGGCCCAGCCCAGGGCTTCGGCCTGCGGCAGCCAGGGCAGGTCGCGCACCCGCGGGGTGCCGGCGACCGCTTGCGCCCAGCTCTGGTCGGGCTGGCGCGGGTACAGCAGCAGATAGCGGTAGGTCATCACCGCCAGGGTGTTGCCGTCGGGGGCGATATCGGCGGCGGTGATCTGGCCCTGAAGCCGCGCCCGGGTCGGATTGTTCTTGCGCAGTTCCGGGTCGGGCTGCGGCACGCCGGCCAGTTCGCCGAGCTTGGTCGCCGTCTGCAGCGCGTTGCCGGCCGGCATCAGCGGCAGCGAGAACAGTTCCGGCGGTTGCCGTTTCTTGGAAATCAGTAGCACTTGCTTGCGCGCCACATCGACCGCCACCGCCTCGCAGTCGCGCGCGCCGTCGGGCCAGCGGAACGCGATCGACCAGGCCGGCTTGAGCCGCGCGTTCTCGATCCGCTCGGGCTCTTCGACGATGTGCAGTTGCAGGCTGCGGCGCAGGCCGCCGTTGTCGCCGGTGTCGGCGATCAGCAAGTAGTGGCGGCCGTCGAGGTCGAAGGCGGCGATGTCTTCCCAGTCGGTCTTGGTCACCCCTTCGATGCGCAAGGTCGCCAGGCGGTCGCCGTTGGCGGCCACCGCGAACAAGCGCTCCGGGTTGCCGCCGTCGTCGTGCATCCACAGCACGCCCGGATGCCGGCGCGACGCCGCCAGCCCGCTGATTTCCGACAACTGCGGGTCCAGCAGCATGCCGCTGAGCTGGCTGGTGCCGGGCTCGGGCGGACCGGACCGGTGCGAACACGACACCACCGCGATCCCGCCCAGCAGCGCCGCGGCCAACGCCGCGATGCCCAGCGCCCGCCAACGCCACGGCCGTTGCGCCGGCGCTGCGCGCTCGCGGTCGGGCGGGGCTGAAGCGGCACTGGAAGGGTGCCGTGCGGGGGAGGAGGGCATGCCCACAGCATCGCATGCGGCCGTGGCCGGCCATAGCCCGCGGCCGCGGGTCGGCGCGGGAAAGTTAGACTAGGCTCATCCCCACGCTTCGAGGTTGCACGCATGATCACGCTCGGCACGCCGCTGTCTCCACACGCTTTGCGCGTGCTTCTGCTCGGCTCGGGCGAATTGGGCAAAGAGGTGGCGATCGAGCTGCAGCGCTTCGGCGTGGAGGTGATCGCCGCCGACCGTTACGCCGATGCGCCGGCGATGCAGGTCGCCCACCGCAGCCACGTGCTGGACATGCTCGACGGCCAGGCGGTGCGCGCGTTGATCGCGGCCGAGCGGCCGAACCTGATCGTGCCGGAGATCGAGGCCATCCACACCCAGACCCTGGTCGAGCTGGAACGCGAGTTCGCCGAGCGCGGCAGCGCCACCCGGGTGATCCCGACCGCGCGCGCCGCACGCCTGACCATGGACCGCGAAGGCATCCGCCGGCTGGCCGCGGAGACGCTGAATCTGCCGGTCTCGCCGTACCGCTTCGTCGACACCGTCGAGGATTACCGCACCGCCGTGGCCGAACTCGGCCTGCCGTGCGTGATCAAGCCGGTGATGTCGTCCTCGGGCAAGGGCCAGAGCCTGGTGCGCAATCCCGGCGACATCGACAAGGCCTGGGACTACGCCCAGACCGGCGGCCGCGCCGGCGCCGGCCGGGTCATCGTCGAAGGCTTCATCGACTTCGATTACGAAATCACCCTGCTGACCGTGCGCCACGCCGGCGGCACCACCTTCTGCGCGCCGATCGGCCATCTGCAGCGCGACGGCGATTACCGCGAGAGCTGGCAGCCGCAGGCGATGAGCCCGGTCGCGCTGGCCCGCTCGCAGGAGATCGCGCGCACCATCACCGACGATCTGGGCGGCTTCGGCGTGTTCGGGGTGGAGTTGTTCGTCAAGGGCGACGAAGTCTGGTTCAGCGAAGTTTCGCCGCGCCCGCACGACACCGGCCTGGTGACGCTGATCTCGCAGGACTTGAGCGAATTCGCCCTGCACGCGCGGGCGATTCTCGGCCTGCCGATTCCGACCATCCGCGAACACGGCGCCGCCGCTTCGTGCGCGGTGCTGGCGCAGGGCCACGGCGTGCCGGTGTTCTCCGGCGTCGACGCGGCCCTGGGCCAGACCGACACCCAACTGCGTCTGTTCGGCAAGCCGCGGGTGGAAGGGCAGCGCCGGGTCGCGGTGACCCTGGCCTTGGCCGCGGACGTCGATCAAGCCCGCGCCAAGGCGCGCGACGCGGCGGCGCAATTGCAGATCGAACTGCGCTGAGCGACGCCAGCCACTGGACCCATTGGGAGCGACGATGAACGAAACACAGGGGTATGCGGTTTTCTTCTTCCCGCAGGCGCTGGAAGTGCTGGGCGAAGCGATCCGTCCGTATCTGCTCGACGGCCCGGCCGGCGCGCACGTGCTGTGCAAGGAAATCGACACCGGCGGCGCGTTCACCGAGATGACCTTGGAAGGACGGACCTCGGACGGGCGCGATCTGTCGCTGGAGCTGATGGTGCCGGGCAGCATGGTGCGGATGATCGTTTCGGCGCACGGCGAAGGCGCGTTTGGGTTTGGGCCGCGGGTGGTTAAGGCGGCGAGCGCGAAGGCGGCGGCTGTCACGAGTGCGGCGCCGGCTGTCGCGCCGACGCCCGCGGACGCGCCTGCGCCGGTCGTGGCAAGCAAAAAGCCGGAGTGATCCGGGTTTGAACGACAGGGCGGCGATGGGCGCCGCCCGAAGCCGATCCATTGCGATTGCGCCGCTTGCGGCGCGCACACGGAACCGTGCAATGAGCGAGCACATCGATAGCCAGATCGCCGACACCGTCGTGTTGTACCGCCCGGTCGGCCCCGCCGAACTGGCGTTGCTGCGCGAGAGCGGGTTCAAACGCTGGCCGCCGCGGCTGCCCGAGCAGCCGATCTTCTACCCGGTCACCAACGAACGCTACGCGGCCGAAATCGCCGAACGCTGGAACGTCAAAGACAGCGGCTACGGCGCGGTGACCCGCTTTCGCGTGTGCGCCGATTTCATGGCCCGCTATCGGATCGAAAAGGTCGGTGGCGCGCATCACACCGAGTGGTGGATTCCGGCCGAAGAACTGGAAGCGCTGAACGATCGGATCGTGGGGACGATCGAAGTCATTCGGGAATTCGGCGAGGCACGTTGATTCGGGATTCGGATCGCGTCCGCGCATCGATGCTCGGGAGGACGCCTCTCGATCCAGCCGTCGTCGATTTGGCGCGAGAGCTCGCCGCCGACCGCGACAAATCGTTCTCGCTCATGCTGCCGCGCTTCCAATCAAGTTCCAGCGCCGAGATTGTTGGGGCCGGGCAGAGAATCGCAATCTGCTAAACCGGGCGCGGGGCCGCCGCTGTTGTCGCGGGCGAAACCGCATTCGTGCCCGCAGCGGCCGCCGACTTTCTCCACGTCCGGACTGGACAGGCAGGTGACGCGGCAGTCGTCGCCCGGCGTGCAGCGGGCGGAGAGTTTCTCGATTTGGCAGCGCTCCCGCTCCGACAGCGCCCGCCGCGGCGGCGCCTTGCAGGCCTGGTAGCGGCTGAGGTCGCCCACATCCGGAGGCGGCGGTGGCGGTGGCGGCTCGGCCAGGACCGGTCGCGCCGGCGTGGCGTCGGCGCTTGGCCGGTCCGCGTCGGGCGCTGCGCAGGCGGTCGCGGCGAGCATAAGCAGCGCGGCAACGCATGCATCGCGCAAACGATTCATCGCTTATCCCCCGTCATGCGTCTGGCCGCGAATCAGTTCGCCAAATCCACCCACACCAAATGGTGATCGCTGGCTTCGGAAATCTTCGCATCGTCCGTCCCGGCCTTCGGCCAGAACACGCCGGTCTCGCGCACCTGCCAGCCGCGCGAGGGCAGCACGTAGTCCAGACGCAAGGTACCGGCCTTGGGACCGAAATCGCCGGTGTGTTGGGCGATGTCGCCCTTGCGCGGGAAGCCGTAGAACTTGGCCCGTTCGGCCGCGCCTTCGCTGTGCGGTACGTGGCTGGCGTCGACGCGCGGGTGATCGAGCAGTTGCTTGATCGAGCCCGGTACGCCGTCGCCGTCGACGGGATCTGCGTTCATGTCGCCGACGATGACGAAGCGCGCATCGTTAGCCAAACCGCCGCAGCGGCCTTGGTCGTCGCACAGCCAGGCCGGCGTGCCGCCGTCGAGATAGCGAGCCCACAGGCCGATCTCATCGAAGTTGCGCGCGCCGTTGCGGTCCTCCGGGCCATCGAACACCGGCGGGGTCGGGTGCGCGGCGAGGAAGTGCAGCACGCCCAGTGGCGTGCGCACCGGAACGTCCCAATGCGATTTCGACGACAGCCGCATTTGCGGCCAAACGCTCGCCGCGTACCACGGTTTGCCGGTGTTGGGATCGCGCGGTTGGCGCGCGCCGGGCAGGTTGGCCCAGCGCAAGGTCTGGAAGGTGCGCACCGCGGCGGTGTCGATCGGGTAGCGCGACAGGACCAGCATCCCGTATTGGCCCGGATGCAGGCCGTAGCCCCAGGCATCGTTGCCGCGTGCGCGGTCGCCGCGTTGGGCGTCGCCGGATTGGCCGTCGCCGTCCAGATCCAGGCCGCTGGGCACGCCGGTGTTGACCGGTGCGAGGTAACGGTAGGGATAACGCAGCGCCTCGCCGCCGCCGGGTTGAGCGACTTCCAGGTAATCGCGTTGGAACAACTCGGCCGCGCGTTGTTGCGCGTCGTAGTCGAACTCGTTGAGCAGCACCAGGTCCGGCCGCACTCGCTGCAGGACCGCGGCGATCTTGCGCGCGTTGTCGTCGCCGGCTTGCAGGCGGCGGATCAAGCCGCCGTCGGCTTCGTCGTAGAGCGAGGTGTTGTAGGTCGCCACGCGCAGCGGTGCGTCGGTAGCGCCGGCGGCGGTGTCGTTCTGGGTTTTCGCCCAGGCTTTGGGGTCGCCGTGTACGTTCACTTGCGTGCAGGCCGCGAGCAGGGCTGCGGCCAGGATGGCGCAGCGGGACAGATAGGATTTCGACATGGGCGGATGATCGCATGGGCGGGTGGGGGCTTCGTGACAAAACGTCACGGCGGAAGCGCGCGCGCTTCTGCTGTTCCCCCCTTTGAAAAAGGGGGGTAGGGGGATTTGCTTTGGCTGTGGAGAAACACCGCGGCTCGGGGTAATCCCCCGCGCTGTAGTTGCGTCTATGGCTTCGTACTTGCGCCGGGCGCTCGCCCCCTTTTGCAAAGGGGGCGATGTTTTTTGCTGTTCCCCCCTTTGAAAAAGGGGGGTAGGGGGGATTTGCTTTGGCTGTGGAGAAGCACCGCGGCTTGGAGTAATCCCCCGCGCTGTAGTTGCGTTTATGGCTTCGTGCCGGCGCCGGGCGCTCGCCCCCTTTTGCAAAGGGGGCGCCGTTTTCTTTTGCGTGTCTGCAAAACGACGACGCCCCGGCTTGCCGGGGCGTCGAATGCTACGAACTCGCTGGCGGCGATCTAGCCGCCCACGGGTCCGACGCGATTACAGCGTGCAGCCGAACGCGGCGTACTGAGCCTTGCTCTGCTCCAGCGCGGTCTTGCACGCGTTGGCCAGCGCTTCCTTGCCCTGCGGGGTGGAAGCGGCCTGCGCCCAGGCGCTGCGGCTCTGGTCGAGGCTGGCCTGGAACGCAGCGCGCTGCGCTTCGGGCACCTTGGCGGTCAAGCAGGCGTTGACCTTGGACAGGTAGTCGTCGCACTCGGCCACGCCGA
>NZ_JBAMDI010000113.1:0-36345 GCF_036961695.1 Pseudomonas sp. CGJS7
CGGAAGCTGTATGAAACCCCCGCGTATACGCCAAACCCTTCGCCCGGTGTCGAACGGGCATTGTCCTTGCCGGCGTCGTTGTAGGCCGGCGTCACGGTCGCTGCATAGCGCTGGTTGGTCAGGTTGCGCAGGTCCAGCCAGGTCTGCCAGTCCTGTTTCGGTGAGTCCCAGCCAACGCGCGCACCGAGCAAGGCATATTCATCGGCGTGGTAGCTATTGGCATAGTCCACCTGCACCTTCGAGGCCATTTGTGTATTGACCCCGGCATAGAAGCCGTTCGGCCAGTCATAGCGCAGCTCGGCCTGGTAGTAGTGCATGGGGATGCCGGGCAGACGGTTGTCGCCAAACGTGTCGTCATCACGGTAGTGGAAGTCGCTGAAGGTGTAGGCCTGGCGCAAGCTCAGCTTGCCAGTGCCCGCGCGCTCCCACAGGGTGCTGTCGAGGCCGGCTTCCACGCCTTGGTGCACGGTAGCGCTGGCGTTGAATTCCGAGGTGAAGTTCGGAACTACCTCAACGGCCAGCAGTTCGTGGCGTACTTGCGAGTAGTACCAGGCCAGGTCCCAGCGGCCGAGGGCCGAGTCGCCACGGGCGCCCAGTTCCAGGGTGGTGGCTGTCTGGTTCTGCATCTCGATCGGCTGGATCTGCTTGCCGCCGGTGCTGGGCGCGCTCCAGATCAGCGACCACGGGTGTGGCGGCTCTACCGAGCGGCTCAGGTTGCCGTACACCTGCAAGTCCGGACGAATGTCGTAGCGTAGCCCCAAGCGGGGGGCATAGTCCCAGTCATGCATGCTCACCTTGCCGCCTTCAGAGGGGTAGGTCACGTCACTTTCGCGGCGCGTGTAGATCATGGCCAGGCCGGTGCTCAGCCACAGGTTGGGGACCAGTTCCAGGTCGTTGCCAACATGCAGCACGGTGTCCGAGCCCTGGTAGGTGAAGTCACGGGTGCGCTCGCCGAACACATCGCCATTGCGGGTAAATTGCGAAGCGCCGCTGTTGGGCAGGTGCTTGGTGGTACGCCAACCGACGGTGGTCTTGCTCTCGCGGCCGAACAGTGTGTCGCGGCGGAAATAGTTCAGCGTACCGCTGACATCGGTGTAGGCGACCTTCAGGCGCATGGGGCCTTCGCGCAGGTCCATCGGGTAGTCGTGATAGACCAGGCCGGCTTCCAGGCGTGCCTCGTCGTCGAGGTAGAAGGTCGTCTTGTTGCCCACCCAGGTGCTGCCTGGTTGCGGGCGGCTGTCGTCGCGTGCCAGATAGTTGGGGTTGGCCGCGCGCGGGTGGTGCTTGATCTGGTCCTTGGTCAGGCGGCCGGGCAGTTCGTTTTCAGTTTCCCGATAGCGCAGGTAGAAGCGGGTTTCCAGGTTGGGGTTGAAGCGGTAACCGGCATTGGCGGCAATGCCCTTGGCGCTGCCGCTGCTGTGCGCCTGGTAGCCGTCATATTCCGAATCGGTCAGGGCCACGTAATAGTCGAGGTTGCCCAGCACCTTGCCCGAACTGATGTGCCGATGCTGGTAGCCGCGGCTACCGACTTCGTAGCGTACTTGCAGTGCAGGCGCGTCGTAGCCGGTGTGGGTGACGTAGTTGATCGCACCGCCCAAGGCCAGGGAGCCTTGGTCAAAGCCATTGGCGCCACGCAGCACTTCGGCACGGCTCAGCCACAGCGGTTCGAACAGTTCGTAAGGCGTACCGCCCGGGCCGGTCAACGGCAGGCCGTCGAACATGGTGTAGACACCGGAACCGTGCGCCCCCGGCGCACGGTTGATGCCCGAGCCGCGTATCGACAGCTTGACGCCGTCGTTGCCTGCCGATTGGGCGAACACCCCAGGCTGGTAGGCCAGTACGTCCTGGTTGCTGGCCACTCGGCCTTGCCCCACGCGCTGCATGTCCACCAGGTTGCTGGCCCCCGGTATTTCACGCAGGCGCTCGCTGGCTGCCGTCAGCTCGTTCTGCTCCTCATCGGTGATCAGCACCCGGCCCAATTCGACCGAGGATGCCCCCAGGGCGGGCTGAGTGGCAGCCAAGGCCGCCAGCAGACCGAGGCAGGACGAGAGGGGTAAATCGGAACGCATTGTACGACTCCAGGCGAAAGGCGAATGGACAACGGCGTTGAGACGAGCGAAATGCGGCTTGGAGCACGCAGAAAGTCAGCAAATCGTTCGTCACCTTCGTCATGCGGTCTTGTACGAAAGTTCTTTACAAACCATGGCGGTGGAGGTGGGTGGCCTGTGCTTCGTAAGGTGACTGCAAGTAGGCAGCAATGCCTCGCTCAATCACCCGTGGAGTTCAAACATGACTGACAACGCTCGACACTCGCAGCAACCCTTGGCGGACGCCCCGGTTCGCCTGACGCCACGTGAACAGCAAGTGCTGTTGTGGTGTGCTTATGGCAAGAGCTCGTGGGAGATTGGCCAGATCCTTGAATGCAAGGAGTCGACGGTGAACTTTCACGTGTCCAACATCCTGCGCAAATTCGAAGTGCCTACCCGGGTGGCTGCTGTGATCAAGGCCATTCGCTACGGCATGCTGGCCGAGCAGTAAGGGGGTAGCGCATGAGCAACGATCCTCGGCTACCGCGCTTTGCCGATTGCCATGACCCGTTCTGGCCGCGGGTGGATCTGGGCAGGTTGCGTGAGCACCTGCAACTGCCGCGGTCTGTCAGTGACGCGGCTTTGGAAGTGGCCGCGCGCTGCGCAGCCATCGAGGCAGCACGGGAATTCGCCCGCTGGCGTTCAGTGCTGCGAGAGCGGGGCTACAAGCGGCTCGAGGATGTGGCCGGGCATGATCATGGGCGTGCCTTGCGGGTGTGCTACATCCGTTTCGTCGAAGCGGCGGTCATGTATAGCCTGGGTTCAACCGCCTGCCTGCCTGTTCCGCGCGGAGGGCAAGTGCATGCCTGAGCGATCTGTTTTCGACCACCTGGCCCCGGCATTGGTGACGTTCCTGGGGGTGGATGGCGATGTGCTGTTCGCCGCGCTGCTGGGAGCATTGTTGGTGAGCGCGGCACGCGATCGATTGATCACCAGTGAGGCCAGGCGCCTGACGCTGGCCAAGAAACTGCTGCTGCTATTCGTGACCGTGGGCGTGGGCCATCTGTTCGAGCCACTGGTTTCGTCATTGGTGCCTTTGCTGACCCGGGGCATGGCGGCATTCGTGGCCGCTGTGGTGGTGATCCCCATCAGCCTCAAGGTCATGGTCTGGCTGGATACACTCGACCCGCGCGAGCTCATCCAGCGCTGGCGCCGTCGGGGTTAGCCATTGGTTGCGCCGCCGAGCTCGCTCAGTTGCTGTTCCAACTGCTGGATGCGCTGTTTGTCCTTGATGAACAGCAGGATGGCCTGGCGATCGCTGTGCGAGAGCGTGCGCAGCCGTTCGAGCATTTCGCACTCCCAGCCCGCATCACCTGGGTCGGCGGCGATGTGCTCGGCTTGACCCAGCAATAGCCAGTCCAGTGAGCATGCATGCTTTTTGGCGATGTCTATGCAAAGTGAGTAAGGAATGCTCTCGCGAACCTTCCAGCTGCTCAGCGTTTGCGGGCTGACCGACAGTGCACGTGACAGCTCGGCATCAGTGTTTGCGCCAGTGAGAAGCTTAAGGCGCGTGAGCACCTCAGCAAGTATGTGAGTACTCATAACAAATATCCATGACTGGTTTAATGATATTCCATGGGCTTAAACTACTCGTTATGAATACAGCCCTGCGTTTTAAGGAGCACTTCTGCAATGAGAACCATCAAATTGAAGAATACACCCACAGTTGCAGCCAATACTGACACACAGACTAGCCTGGGCAATGCTAGCAGGTACTTGCCGTGAGTACTTACAAGCTGGTTTGCCCGCATTGCCACAGCCGGATGCGCATACGTACTAGCGAAGGGCGCCATATTTTCCTGCGAATCGCTTATTTGCAATGCACTACCGAGGCGTGTGGCTGGTCAGTGCGCGCCGAATTCGAAATGACCCATGAACTCTCCCCCAGCGGCATGCCCAACCCGGAAGTGTACCTGCCTTCGGCCAATGGTGATTTGCGCAAGGCCGCCTTGCCGGGCGCAGGTCAGGGCTGCCCGAGTGAGTGAGGCACCCGTGGGCGCAGGTAGCAAAACGTGCAGATAAAAAAACACCCCGCCTAGGCGGGGTGTTTTCTGTTACCGGCGCTGCCGGGGTGATCAACCGATCAGTTGCAGGCCCGCTTGCTGAACCATTTCCAGCAGGGGCTGCGGGTACACACCCAGTACGAAAGCGAGAATGGCGATAGCCAGCAGCATGACGCCGCCGGTGCGCTGTTCCCACTTGAGCGGGGCGTCGTGACGACGCAGGTTCGGCTCGACCAGGTAAAGGGTAACCATGACGCGCAGGTAATAGTACACGCCGATGGCGCTACCGATCACCAGCGCACCGACCAACCACCACAGGTGCGATTCGACGCCGGTAGCGATGATGTAGAACTTGCCGATGAAGCCGGCGGTCAGCGGGATACCCGCCAGCGACAGCATCATCACGGTCAGTACCGCTGTCAGGTACGGGCGGCGCCAGAACAGGCCGCGGTACTCGTACAGGGCATCGGCGTCACGGCCGCCGTACGGCGAGGACATCAGGGTGATGACACCGAAGGCGCCCAGGCTGGTGATCACGTAGGTGACCAGGTAAACGCCCATGGCTTCCAGGGCCAGGCCCTTGCTGGCGACCAACGCGATGACCAGGTAACCGAAGTGGGCGATGGACGAGTAACCCAGCAGACGCTTGAGGTTGCTCTGGGTCAGTGCCAGCAGGTTACCAATCAGGATCGAGGCTACGGCAATCACCGCCAGTACGGTGCTGAGCACGCCGCTGCTGGCAGCAGGGGAGAGCATGAACAGGCGTACGACAACGGCGAATACTGCCACCTTGCTGGCGGTTGCCAGGAACGCGGCGACCGGCGCCGGAGCGCCTTCGTACACGTCCGGAGTCCACAGATGGAACGGTACCAGCGACAGCTTGAAGGCCAGGCCAACCAGCATCATGCCCAGGCCCAGCTGGGCCACCAGGCTTGGCATGCTGGTGGTAGCCAGGGCCTTGCCGATCTGGTCGAAGCTCAGGCTGCCGGCGTCGGCGTACAGCAGGGCCATGCCGAACAGCAGGAAAGCCGAGCCTGCGGCCGACAGCACCATGTACTTGATGCCGGCTTCCAGCGATCGCTTGTTGAAGAAGGCATACGCCACCAGGCCATAGACCGGTACCGACAACAGCTCCAGGCCGATGAACAGGCCGGCCAGGTGGTTGGCGCTGACCAGCACCAGGCCACCGAGGGCCGACATCAGCAGCAACAGGTACAGTTCTTCACGGTTGCCCGGGAAACCCTTGGCGCCCTCGCCGAGGTAGGCGTGGGCGAGGGTGACGCAGGCCAGCGTCGCCACGAGGATGATCGCCATGTACAGGCAGGCGAACTTGTCGATGGTGATCAGCGAGGTGACCGCCAGCGGCGCGACCTTCAGCGCCGGCAGGAGCGACAGCAGGGCCAGGTTCAGGCCCACGGTGGACAGCAGGAAGGTCTGCGAGTGGTTGCGCTTCCAGGCGATCGCCAGCATCACCACCACCGTGGTGATGGTGGTGATCAGCATCGGCGCCAATGCGATGAAGTGTTGAGTGGTGAATTCCATAGCGCTCTTACCGGGCCGAAGCGAGTTGAGTGAAAGCGGATCCGAGCCACTGCTGCACACCACTCATGGTGGCGGCAGAGGTGTCGAGGAACGGCTGCGGATACACGCCCAGCAGGATCAGCAATACCGCCAGACCCAGAACCATGATCAGTTCGCGACCGTCCATGCCGGCCAGCACGGTGTCGGTCTTGGCCGGGCCGAAGTAGGCACGGTGGATCATGATCAGCGAGTAAACAGAACCGAACACCAGGCCGGTAGTGGCGATCACGGTGATCCACGGCACGTGCACGAAGCTGCCGATCAGGATCAGGAACTCGCCGACGAAGTTGCCGGTGCCTGGCAGGCCCAACGATGCCGCTGCGAAGAACAGGCTGATGGCCGGCAGGTAGGCGATGCGGTGCCACAGGCCACCCATCTGACGCATGTCACGGGTGTGCAGGCGCTCGTACAGCTGGCCGGACAGGATGAACAGCGCCGCAGCCGACAGGCCGTGGGCCAGCATCTGGATCACCGCACCTTGCAGGGCCTGCTGGCTGCCGGAGTAGATACCGATCAGCACGAAGCCCATGTGCGAGACGCTGGAGAAGGCGATCAGGCGCTTGATGTCGGTTTGTGCGAAGGCCAGGAAGGCACCGTAGAAGATACCGATCAGGCCCAGGGTCATGGCGATCGGCGCGAACTCGGCCGAGGCGTTCGGGAACAGCGGCAGGGCGAAGCGTAGCAGGCCGTAGGCCGCGGTCTTCAGCAAGATACCCGCCAGGTCCACCGAGCCTGCGGTCGGTGCCTGGGCGTGAGCGTCAGGCAGCCAGGAGTGGAACGGCACCACCGGCAGCTTCACCGCGAAGGCGATGAAGAAGCCCAGCATCAGCACGTACTCGATACCGGCTGGCAACTCGGCCTTGAGCAGGTCGCTGTAGTTGAAGGTGAGCACGCCAGTGGTGTTGTAGTTGACCAGCACCAGGCCCAGGATCGCCACCAGCATGATCAGGCCGCTGGCCTGGGTGAAGATGAAGAACTTGGTCGCCGCGTAGATCCGGGTCTTCTTGCCGTCTGCCGAGCTGTGACCCCAGAGCGCGATGAGGAAGTACATCGGCACCAGCATCATTTCCCAGAAGAAGAAGAACAGGAACAGGTCCAGGGCCAGGAACACACCGACCACGCCGCCGAGGATCCACATCAGGTTGAGGTGGAAGAAGCCGACGTGGCGCTGGATCTCTTTCCAGGAACACAGGACCGACAGCACACCGAGCAGGCCGGTGAGCAGGATCATCAGCAGCGACAGGCCGTCCAGGGCCAGGTGGATGCTGATGCCGAAACGCTTGATCCACTCGACTTTGTATTCGAGAGCCCAGGCCGGTTCGGCGCCCGGGGCGGGAGCAAGGGTGTAGTCGCCGGTACCCCACAGCCACAGGCCGATGCCAAGCAGCAGGGACATGGTAAGCAGCGCAATCCAGCGCGGCAGGGTGGCGCCGAAGCGCTCACCCAGCCAGCAGAGGAAGCCGCCGATGAAGGGGATCAGGATCAGCCAAGGCAAAATCATGACGGGTTGGTTTCCTTTGGCAAAGTCGCAAGATTCATAGTCATACCGCAGCCACTACCACGGCACCGAGCACCAGCACGGCACCCACGGCGATAGAGGCGGTGTACCAGCGCAGTTGGCCAGTCTCGGTCTTGCTCATGGCCACGTGGCCACCACGCGCCATCCGAGGAATCAGGCCGATGGTGCGGTCAACCGGGTCCTTGCGCAGGATGTGGCTGATCAGCAGGTACGGTTTGACGAAAAGCTTGTCGTAGATCCAGTCGAAGCCCCAGGCAGCGAACCACCAGGCCGACAGGACGCGACCGATGCCACTGTTGGCGACGGCGCTGACGAAGCGGCGCTTGCCCAGGAACAGCAGGGCGGCCAGCAGGATACCGGCGATGGCGATGGCACCCGAGGTGATCTCCAGCGCGTGCTTGGCTTCGCCACCGGCATGGCCGGCGCTTTCCGGCAGCACACCGGCCAGCGGCGGGGTGATCCAGGCGCCGACGAAGGTCGACAGCACGATCAGCACGCCCAGCGGCAGCCAGTGGCTGATGCCGTGGCCAGCGTGGGCTTCGGTCTTGGCTTCGCCGTGGAAGGCGATGAAGATCAGGCGGAAGGTGTACAGCGAGGTCATGAACGCGCCTACCAGACCGGCATACAGCAGGCCGGTGTTGCCGCTGGCGAAGGCTTCCCAGAGGATCTCGTCCTTGGAGTAGAAGCCTACGGTCACGATCGGCAGGGCCGCCAGTGCCGCACCACCGACCACGAAGCTGGCGTAGGCCAGGGGCAGTTTCTTCCACAGGCCGCCCATCTTGAAGATGTTCTGCTCGTGGTGGCAGGCAACGATCACCGCACCGGAGGCAAGGAACAGCAGGGCCTTGAAGAAGGCGTGGGTCATCAGGTGGAAGATCGCCGCGTCCCAGGCACCCACGCCCAGGGCCAGGAACATGTAGCCGATCTGGCTCATGGTCGAGTAGGCGAGGATACGCTTGATATCGGTCTGTACCAGCGCAGCGAAGCCTGCCAGTACCAGGGTCACGCCACCGACCACACCTACAAGGTGCAGGATGTCCGGCGCAAGCAGGAACAGGCCGTTGGTACGGGCGATCAGGTACACGCCCGCGGTCACCATGGTTGCGGCGTGGATCAGTGCCGAAACCGGAGTCGGGCCCGCCATGGCGTCGGCCAACCAGGTCTGCAATGGCAGCTGTGCCGATTTACCGACCGCACCACCCAGCAGCATCAGCGTGGCCAGCACCATCCAGGTGTCGCCAGCCTGGAACTTCTGCGGTGCCAGCACCAGCAGTTCCTGCACGTTCAGGGTGCCCAGCTGGGCGAACAGGATGAACAGGCCGATGGCCATGAACACGTCGCCGATACGGGTGACGATGAATGCCTTGAGTGCTGCGTTACCGTTGTTGCGGTTGCTGTAGTAGAAACCGATCAACAGGTACGAGCACAGGCCCACGCCTTCCCAGCCGAAGTAGATGAACAGCAGGTTATCGCCGAGGACCAGGAACAGCATGCTGGCGATGAACAGGTTGGTGTACGAGAAGAAGCGCGAGTAGCCGGCTTCGCCACGCATGTACCAGGATGCGAACAGGTGGATCAGGAAGCCGACACCGGTCACCACACCGAGCATGGTGACCGACAGGCCGTCCAGATACAGGGTGAAGTTCGGCGCGAAGCCGTCCACCGACATCCACTGCCACAGCAGCTGGCTGTACGCGCCGCCCTCAGGCGGGGCGACGTTGAACTGCCAGATGACGTAAGCGGCCGTGGCGGCCGACAGGCCTACCGAGCCGACGCCGATCAGGGCGGACAGGTTCTCCGAGAACCGTCCACGCGAGAACGACAGCAGCAGGAAGCCGATGAGGGGAAAGACGAAAGTCAGGAAGAGAAGGTTCATCCGCGCATCTCACTGGCAGCATCGATGTCGAGAGTGTGGAAGCGGCGATACAGCTGCAGCAGGATGGCCAGGCCAATGCTGGCCTCGGCGGCTGCCAGGCTGATCACCAGAATGAACATCACCTGACCGTCGGGCTGGACCCAACGGGCACCGGCGACGACGAACGCCAGGGCAGAGGCGTTCATCATGACTTCCAGGCTCATGAGCACGAAGAGGATGTTGCGGCGGACCATCAGGCCAACCAGACCTAAGCAGAACAGGATGCCTGCGACCGCCAGACCATGTTCGAGAGGGATAGCACCCATGATTTACTCCTTCGCCTCGTTGCGGCCCAGGTGGAAGGCGGTGACGGCTGCAGCCAGCAGCAGCATCGACGCCAGTTCGACCACCAGCAGGTAAGGGCCGAACAGGCTGATGCCCACGGCTTTCGGGCCCACGGTGGTACCGCTGATGCCGGCGCCACTCGGGGTGACGAACAGCACGTACAGCAGCTCCGCCAGCAGCAGGGCGCCGAGGATTACCGGCCCGGCCCAGATGCCGGGCTTGAGCCAGCCCCGTTCCTGGGCGACCGAAGCCGGCCCGAGGTTGAGCATCATCACCACGAACACGAACAGCACCATGATGGCGCCGGCGTAGGCGATCACTTCCAGGGCGCCGGCAAACGGCGCACCCAGTGCGAAGAAGATCATGGCCACGGAAATCAGCGAAATGATCAGGTAAAGCAAGGCGTGCACGGGGTTGGTGCCAGTTACCACCCGAAGGGTGGAGACCACGGCGATCCCGGATGCGAAGTAGAAAGCGAATTCCATCTTTCTGTCCTTATGGGAGCAAGCTCTTCACGTTGATCGGCTCGGCTTCGTTCTGTGCAGAGCCCTTCGGCTTGCCAGCGATTGCCATACCCGCAACACGGTAGAAGTTGTAGTCAGGGTTCTTGCCGGGGCCGGAGATCAGCAGATCTTCTTTCTCGTACACCAGGTCCTGACGCTTGAACTCGGCCATTTCGAAATCCGGAGTCAGCTGGATTGCGGTGGTCGGGCACGCTTCTTCACACAGGCCGCAGAAAATGCAACGCGAGAAGTTGATGCGGAAGAACTCCGGGTACCAGCGGCCGTCCTCTGTCTCGGCCTTCTGCAGCGAAATGCAGCCAACCGGGCAGGCCACCGCGCAGAGGTTGCACGCTACGCAGCGCTCCTCGCCATCGGGGTCGCGGGTGAGGACGATGCGGCCGCGGTAGCGCGGCGGCAGGTACACGGGTTCTTCGGGGTACTGCAGGGTGTCGCGCTTGCGGAACCCGTGGGAGAACACCATTGCCAGGCTGCGCAGCTGGGTGCCGGTGCCCTTAACGATGTCGCCGATATACTTGAACATGGGTCAAATCCTCACTGGGCCGCGACGGCTGGCGTGTTGTAGAGCACGATCGCAGCGGTCACCAGCAAATTGATCAGGGTCAGCGGCAGGCAGAACTTCCAGCTGAAGTCCATCACCTGGTCATAGCGTGGGCGCGGGATCGAGGCGCGCAGCAGGATGAACAGCATGATGAAGAACGCGGTCTTCAGGGCGAACCACAGGAACGACAGTTGCGGCAGGATGCCGAACGGGCCGTGCCAGCCGCCGAAGAACAGGGTTACCAGCAGCGCCGAGATGAGGATGATGCCGATGTACTCACCGACGAAGAACATGCCCCACTTCATGCCGGCATACTCGATGTGGTAGCCGTCGGCCAGTTCCTGTTCTGCTTCCGGCTGGTCGAACGGGTGACGGTGAGTCACGGCGACGCCAGCGATGAAGAAGGTGCAGAAGCCGAAGAACTGCGGAATGATGAACCACAGGTTCTGCGCCTGGTACTCAACGATGTCGCGCATGTTGAACGAACCCACCTGCACCACCACGCCCATCAGCGCCAGGCCCAGGAACACTTCGTACGACACGGTCTGTGCCGAAGCACGCAAGCTGCCCAGCAGGGCGTACTTGTTGTTCGACGACCAGCCGGCGAACAGCACCGCGTAGACCGACAGGCCGGCCATGGCGAAGAAGAACAGCAGGCCGATGTTCAGGTCGGCAACGCCCCAGGTCGGGGTGATCGGGATGACCACGAAGGCGATCAGCAGGGCGCTCATGGCCACTACCGGTGCCAGGGTGAAGATCACGCGATCGACGAAGGGTGGGTTCCAGTCTTCCTTGAAGAACATCTTCAGCATGTCGGCAGCGATCTGGAACATGCCGAACGGGCCGACGCGGTTCGGACCGTAACGGTCCTGCCACCAGCCCAGCAGGCGGCGCTCGACGAAGCTGAGCAGCGCACCGCAGACCACCACCGCCAGCAGGACCACGATGGCCCGCAGCACGGTGAGGATCACATCGATCACTTCGGGGGTGAACCAGCTCATTGTGCTGCCTCCTGCAGACCTTCGACGGATGCACCGAAGATGGCAGGCGGAATGCCAGCCAGGCCTTTCGGCAGCGCGACCAGGCCAGCGCCCAGCTCTTCATTGATACGCAGCGGCAGGCGCAGGGCCACACCGGCGACGTTCAGGCTCAGCAGGGCGCCTTCGTTGACGCCCAGGCGGTCGGCTTCGGACTTGGCCAGGGCCACGTAGGCAGCCGGGATGCGTTCTTGGACCGGAGCAGCGCGCGAGGAGCTTTCTTCGCTGCCGAACAGGTGGAAGAACGGCACGGCAGTCCAGGTGCCACGGGCCGGGTTGAAGGCCCCCGGAATGGCGTTGAACCAGTTCAGGCGGTCGCCTTGCGATTCGATCAGGCGTACGCCTGGGTCACCGGCACGCAGGTGGCCACCGACCTCGTCCTGAAACTTGTTCCAGGCTTGTGGGGAGTTCCAGCCCGGCGACCAGGCGAACGGCACCTGCTGGCGCGGTTCGGCCGAACCCGAGTAGCCTTCCATGGAGAAGGCGAACGCGGTGTCCTTGTCTTGCGGGGTGCGCGGCTCGTGCACACTGATGTTGGCACGCATGGCGGTACGGCCGGAGTAGCGCAGCGGCTCACGGGCCAGCTTCATGCCCTTGATGCGGAACGCAGCGCTCGGCGCGGCGTTGACGATGCCGGCCAGTTGCGGAGCGGCTTCGGCGCAGGCGCTGGTGACGTGGTCCAGCTGGGTCCAGTCGACCGGCTTGTTCAGCAGGGTGGCACGCAGGGCGTGCATCCAGCGCCAGCCTTCGTGGATCTGGATGCTGCTGTCCAGGTACTGCGGGTCGAACACCTGGAAGAAGCGCTGGGCACGGCCTTCCTGGCTGACCAGGGTACCGTCGCCTTCGGCGAACGAGGCGGCCGGCAGCACCAGGTGGGCGCGGTCGACGGTGGCGGTTTTGGAGTGATCGGCAACGATCACCACCTTGGCCGCAGCCAGGGCAGCATCGACCTTGGCGGCCGGTACGCGGGCGTACAGGTCGTTTTCCAGCACCACGATGGCATCGGCTTTGCCGCTGATGACCGCGTCCAGGGCGGCATCGACCGACTCGCCACCGAGCATGGCCAGGCCGAGGCTGTTGGCCTCAGGCACCACCAGGCTCAGCGAGCCGTTTTTCTCGCGCAGCTTCAGGGCCTTGGCGATGTTGGCAGCCGCTTCGATCAGCGCCGGGTCGGCCAGCGAAGTACCGGCTACGACCAGTGGGCGCTTGGCGGCGACCAGGGCGTCGGCGATGCGCTGGGCCAGGGCCTGGGCTTCGTCGTCCAGGCCGGCGACGGCAGGGGCGCTCGGGTCGATGGCGTGGGCCACGGCGAAACCGATGCGGGCCAGGTCGGCCGGTGCGGCGTGTACGCACTCTTCGGCGACGTCGTCCAGCTTGGTTTCAGCCAGGGATGCGATGAACAGCGGGTACAGCGCGTGCTGGCCAATGTTCTTCACGGCAGCGTCGAGCCAAGGCTGCACTTTCATGGCTTCGGCCATGGCCTCGGCCTTGCCTTTGGTGGCCTGGCGCACGGCCAGGGCAACGCGGGCAGCGGTCTGGGTCAGGTCTTCACCGAGCACAAACACGGCGTCGTGGTCTTCGATGTCGCGCAGGGTCGGCACGGGCAGCGGGCTGTTGTTCAGCACGTTCAGGGCCAGGCGTACGCGGGCCAGTTCGCCAGCTTCCATGCCCGAGTAGAAGTATTCGGCGCCGACCAGCTCACGCAGGCCGTAGTTGCTTTCGAGGCTGGCGCGTGGCGAGCCGATACCGACGATGGTACGGCCGCGCAGCAGGTCGGCGGCCTTGTCCAGGGCGGCGTCCAGGCCCAGCTTGGTGCCGTCGGCCAGTTGTGGCTGGCGTGGGCGGTCCTTGCGGTTGACGTAGCCGTAGCCGAAGCGGCCGCGGTCGCACAGGAAGTACTGGTTGACCGAACCGTTGAAGCGGTTTTCGATACGGCGCAGTTCGCCGTAGCGCTCACCCGGGCTGATGTTGCAGCCGCTGGAGCAGCCATGGCAGATGCTTGGGGCGAACTGCATGTCCCACTTGCGGTTGTAGCGCTCGGAGTGGGTCTTGTCGGTGAATACGCCGGTCGGGCAGACCTCGGTCAGGTTGCCGGAGAACTCGCTTTCCAGCACACCGTCTTCGACGCGGCCGAAGTACACGTTGTCGTGGGCGCCGTATACGCCCAGGTCGGTACCACCGGCGTAGTCCTTGTAGTAGCGCACGCAACGGTAGCAGGCGATGCAGCGGTTCATCTCATGGGCGATGAACGGGCCGAGGTCCTGGTTCTGGTGGGTACGCTTGGTGAAACGGTAGCGGCGCTCGTTGTGGCCGGTCATTACCGTCATGTCCTGCAGGTGGCAGTGACCGCCTTCCTCGCACACCGGGCAGTCGTGCGGGTGGTTGGTCATCAGCCATTCGACGACGCTGGCGCGGAACGCCTTCGACTCTTCGTCGTCGATGGAGATCCAGGTGCCGTCGGAAGCAGGGGTCATGCAGGACATGACGATACGACCACGGGTGTCGTTCTCGTCGGTGTACTGCTTGACTGCGCACTGCCGGCAGGCGCCAACGCTACCAAGCGCCGGGTGCCAGCAGAAATAAGGGATGTCGAGGCCGAGCGACAGACACGCCTGTAACAGGTTGTCTGCACCGTTGACTTCGAGCGCTTTGCCGTCTACGTGGATAGTGGCCATTGTTCAAAGTTCTTCGTTGGCCCGCGTGAGCGGGCGTGGCTAATGGAAATCGGTGAGCTTGCGACACGCCTCGATTGCTCGGGCCTGCCGGTAAGCTGGCGAGTGGCACGGACCACCCGCCTAATCATCTTGTTATGCGCCGACCACGATCGGCTTCGCCAGGTCGGGGCGCAGGGTGGCAGCGCTTTCTGGCGCCACACCGGCCTCGAACTCCGAGCGGAAGTATTTGATGGCACTGCCCAGCGGCTCGACGGCACCCGGTGCGTGAGCACAGAAGGTACGGCCTGGGCCGAGGAAGTTGACCAGCCCCAGCAGCGTCTCGATGTCTTCGGCGCGGCCCTGGCCTCTTTCCAGTGCACGCAGCATCTTCACGCTCCACGGCAGGCCGTCACGGCATGGCGTGCACCAGCCGCACGACTCGCGGGCGAAGAACTCTTCCATGTTGCGCAGCAGCGACACCATGTTGATGCTGTCGTCGACCGCCATGGCCAGGCCAGTACCCATACGGGTGCCGACCTTGGCGATGCCACCGGCGTACATTTGCGCATCGAGGTGCTCAGGCAGCAGGAAGCCGGTACCGGCGCCGCCTGGCTGCCAGCACTTGAGCTTGAAGCCATCGCGCATGCCACCGGCGTAGTCTTCGAACAGTTCGCGCGCGGTAACGCCGAATGGCAGTTCCCACAGGCCTGGGTTCTTTACCTTGCCGGAGAAGCCCATCAGCTTGGTGCCATGGTCTTCGCTGCCTTCGCGGGCCAGCGACTTGTACCAGTCGTTGCCGTTGGCGACGATGGCCGGGACGTTGCACAGGGTTTCGACGTTGTTCACGCACGTCGGCTTGCCCCACACGCCAACGGCGGCAGGGAAGGGCGGCTTGGAGCGCGGGTTGGCGCGGCGGCCTTCCAGCGAGTTGATCAGCGCGGTTTCTTCACCGCAGATGTAGCGGCCGGCACCGGTGTGCACGAACAGCTCGAAATCGAAACCGCTGCCCAGGATGTTCTTGCCCAGCAGGCCGGCGGCCTTGGCTTCATCGATGGCGCGGTTGAGGTTCTTCGCTGCGGTGGTGTATTCGCCACGCAGGAAGATGTAGCCGCGGTAGGCCTTGAGGGCGCGGGCGCTGATCAGCATGCCCTCGACCAGCAGATGGGGCTGTTGCTCCATCAGCATGCGGTCCTTCCAGGTGTTCGGCTCCATTTCGTCCGCGTTGCACAGCAGGTAGCGGATGTTCATGGATTCGTCTTTGGGCATCAGGCCCCACTTCACGCCAGTGGGGAAGCCTGCACCGCCACGGCCCTTGAGGCCGGAGTCCTTGACGCTTTGCACGATGTCGTCGGCGGACATTTGCGCCAGCGCCTTGCGGGCTGCGGCGTAGCCGTTCTTCGATTCGTACTCGGCCAGCCAGACCGGCTCGCCGTCGTCACGCAGGCGCCAGGTCAGCGGGTGGGTTTCGGCCGAGCGCGCGATGCGGTTGGCCGGGCCGAAGGAAGTAATGGTCATACGTAACCCTCCAGCAGTTTGGAAACGCCAGCCGGCTGCACGTCACCGAAGGTGTCGTCGTCGATCATCAGCGCCGGGGCCTTGTCGCAGTTGCCCAGGCAGCACACGGGCAGCAGGGTGAAACGGCCGTCGGCGGTGGTCTGGCCGAGGCCGATGCCCAGCTCGCTCTCAATCTGGCTGACCACCGACTCATGGCCGCCGATGTAGCAGACCATGCTGTCGCACACGCGGATGATGTGGCGGCCGACCGGTTGGCGGAAGATCTGGCTGTAGAAGGTGGCGACACCCTCGACGTCGCTGGCCGGAATGCCCAGCACTTCGCCGATGGCGTGAATGGCGCCGTCTGGCACCCAGCCACGCTCCTTCTGGACGATCTTCAGGGCTTCGATGGACGCCGCGCGCGGGTCCTCGTAGTGATGCATTTCGTGCTCGATGGCCGAGCGCTCGGTTTCGCTCAGGGCGAAACGGTCTGTCTGGATAAGCGTGCTGTTCATGCTTAGCGGTCCACGTCAGCCATAACGAAGTCGATACTGCCCAGGTACGCAATGAGGTCGGCGACCATGCTGCCTTTGATCACCGAAGGGATCTGCTGCAGGTGCGGGTAGCTCGGGGTGCGGATCCGGGTGCGGTAGCTCATGGTGCCGCCATCGCTCGTCAGGTAGTAACTGTTGATGCCCTTGGTCGCTTCGATCATCTGGAACGACTCGTTGGCCGGCATGACCGGGCCCCACGAGACTTGCAGGAAGTGCGTGATCAGGGTCTCGATGTGCTGCAGGGTGCGCTCTTTCGGCGGCGGCGTCGTCAGCGGGTGATCCGCCTTGTACGGGCCTTCCGGCATGTTGCGCAGGCACTGGTCGATGATGCGGATACTCTGACGCATCTCCTCGACACGGACCATGCAGCGATCGTAGGCATCGCCGTTGTGGGCCAGCGGTACTTCGAACTCGAAGTTCTCGTAGCCGGAGTAAGGGCGGGCTTTACGCAGGTCGAAGTTGCAACCGGTGGCACGCAAGCCGGCACCGGTGGTGCCCCATTCCAGCGCTTCCTTGGTGTTGTACGCGGCAACGCCGATGGTACGGCCCTTGAGGATGCTGTTTTGCAGGGCGGCCTTGGTGTATTCGTCGAGGCGCTTGGGCAGCCATTCGACGAAGTCCTTGACCAGCTTGTCCCAGCCACGTGGCAGGTCGTGGGCGACGCCACCGATGCGGTACCAGGCCGGGTGCAGGCGGAAACCGGTGATCGCTTCGATCACGGTGTAGGCGCGCTGGCGGTCGGTGAAGGTGAAGAACACCGGGGTCATGGCGCCGACGTCCTGGATGTAGGTACCCAGGAACAGCAGGTGGCTGGTGATGCGGAAGAACTCGGCCAGCATGATGCGAATCACGTCGACCTTCTGCGGCACCTTGATGCCGGCCAGCTTCTCTACCGCAAGCACGTACGGCAGGTTGTTCATCACCCCGCCGAGGTAATCGATACGGTCGGTATAGGGGATGAAGCTGTGCCAGGACTGGCGCTCGGCCATTTTTTCGGCGCCACGGTGGTGGTAGCCGATGTCCGGTACGCAGTCGACGATTTCTTCACCGTCCAGCTGCAGGACGATACGGAACGCACCGTGCGCCGAAGGGTGGTTGGGGCCGAGGTTGAGGAACATGTAGTCCTCGTTGGCGCCCTGACGTTTCATGCCCCAGGCTTCCGGGTTGAAGCGTGCCGATTCCTCTTCAAGCTGCTGCTTGGCCAGGGTCAGGCTGTAGGGGTCGAACTCGGTCGCACGGGCAGGGTAGTCCTTGCGCAGCGGGTGACCTTCCCAGGTCGGCGGCATCATGATGCGGCTGAGGTGCGGGTGGCCGGCAAAGTCGATGCCGAACATGTCCCAGACTTCGCGCTCGTACCAGTTGGCGTTTGGCCAGATGCCCGTCACGGTCGGCAGGTTCAGGTCGCCTTCGCTGAGCGACACCTTGATCATCACATCGCTGTTACGCTCGATCGACAACAGGTGGTAGAACACGCTGAAATCGGCGGCTGGCAGACCACGGCGCTGGGTGCGCAGGCGCTCGTCGACGCCATGCAGGTCGTACAGCATGCTGTAAGGCTTGGCGACGCCGCGCAGGAAGCTGAGCACCTCTTTGAGCTGGGCGCGTTTTACCCACAGCACGGGCATGCCGGTGCGGGTCTCCTGGGCGACGAATGCTTCGGCGCCAAAACGGTTGTTCAGTTCGACGACCACATCCTGGTCGTCAGCCTTGTAGGGCGGAATGAAAATAGCGTTGTCCGCTGTCATGGTCTCGGTCGCTTTGGGTCAACGTTAAGAATGAAGCCAGGCCGCCGGCTCCTTCGGGAGCGGGCGGCAGGTCGCTGGATCAGACTTCGTCGGGGCTGCGCAGGTTGGTTACTGCAATGCGCTGCTCACGACGCAGGTCTTTCTGGGCTGGCATCTCGGCACGGTAAATACCTTGATCACCAACAACCCAGGAAAGCGGGCGTCGTTCTTGGCCGATCGACTCCTGCAACAGCATCAAGCCTTGCAGGAAAGCCTCAGGGCGTGGCGGGCAGCCAGGCACATAGACGTCCACGGGGAGGAACTTGTCGACCCCCTGAACGACCGAGTAGATGTCGTACATGCCACCGGAGTTGGCGCACGAACCCATGGAAATGACCCATTTTGGTTCGAGCATCTGCTCGTACAGGCGCTGGATGATCGGCGCCATCTTCACGAAGCAGGTACCGGCAATGACCATGAAGTCGGCCTGACGCGGCGAGGCCCGGATGACTTCGGCGCCGAAGCGGGCGATGTCGTGGGGTGCCGTGAAGGCCGTGGTCATTTCCACGTAGCAGCAGGACAGGCCGAAGTTGTACGGCCAGAGGGAGTTCTTGCGGCCCCAATTGACCGCGCCACGCAGCACATCTTCAAGTTTGCCCATGAAGATGTTCTTGTGGACCTGGTCCTCTAGCAGTTGATCGGTGACGGTTTCCCGTTCACCGACCGGGTACTGCTCGTTGGGCGCATCCGGGTCGATTCTGGTGAGATTGTATTGCATGCCAAAGCCTCATTGTTTCAGCTTCGCTTGCCGCTTGCGGCGACCTTCGGGAGCCCAATCAAGTGCCCCGACGCGCCATAGGTAGACAAGACCTGCCAACAGAATTGCTATGAAAACGAGTGCTTCGACGAATCCGGTCCAGCCGCTTTCGCGGACGGACACAGACCATGCAAAGAGAAAGAGGGCTTCGATATCGAAGATCACGAACAGCATCGCGACCAGATAGAATTTGGCGGACAGGCGCAGGCGAGCGCTGCCGACGGGCAGCATGCCGGATTCGAAGGGTTCGTTCTTGGCGCGGCCCCAAGCCTTGCTGCCGAGCAGGCTGGACAGGCCGAGCATGAAGGCGCACAGGCCGACGACACCCAGGAGGAAGATGGCAAAGCCCCAGTTGTGGGCGATGAGTCCTGCCGAATCGGACATGCTAGAAATCCTTATACAGAGACCCAGCTCTGCAGTCTGAAATAAGTGTAGAGCGGCGACTTGGCGTCGCACATGCAGTGACCAAATGTCGCAGCCGAATCAATCGCGCTGATTTTATGGGTAAACCTGGTGCAAGTAAAATTTCTGTCGCAAATTTATTCGTAGGATTAAGTACAAAAACCGTTCGTAACTGGCTGAGAGCCTTGAAATTCGGGCATTACGCGCGGTTTTGTTAATTATGTTTCTTGCGGCAGGTAACGAATTGCAACCCCTGTAATGATAATTAATATCATTTGAGCTGCTACCGTTGAATTTGGCTCTTCTGTGCCTTGTAAAGTTCATCTGGCGATTCCCCCTACTTGCAATTGCCAAAAACCCTTGTTCTAGCAGCTCTCGGTCCTGCGTGCACCGCTCTGGGTCAATACTTTATCGGTTGAGCGATGACTGACTGATGAAGCGATGGCCCATTGGCCGAGCCAGTAGGCGAGGATGATCAGGTACGGTGCGGCGGCGAACGGGCTGACGAAGCGGTCGATGCCGATCAGGCTGTCGGAGAACACGAACAGGCCGGCACCCAGTGCTGCCACTCCCCCGCAGGCCAGTGCGCGCCAGAGCATGGCGCTGATGGCCAGGGCGTAGAGCGCTACCGGGATCAGCAACGGGCCGAGGCCGTGGCTGGCCAGTACACCGAGCAGCGCGATGCCAGTGATTGCGCTGAAGATCAGTGCGGGCAGGGCGGGGCGCAGGGTAATGCCGCAATAGCCGCGCAGGTAAGCAAGGTGAGCGCAAAGGAAGGCGGCCAAGCCGAACACGAACAGGTCGGCGGGGATGGCCAGCAGGATGTCACCGAGTACCGAGAAGCCCAGGCCGATCGAGATCCATGTGCGATAAGGCGAAACCGGGGTGCTGCGCAGCCAGGCAATCAAGGCCAGCACCGGGATGGGTTTGGCCATCAGGGCGAGCAGGGTGTTGTCGCTGGCCAGTGCATATATATAGAGGGCAGCGGCGGTCAGGGCGAGAATCATCAGGTGGCTTGGACGAGGCATGGGCGGTCCCTGCTGCTGGGCTGCCACAAGCATAGACCTGATCCAGGGTTTTGCTGTGGCCCGTGCCGGCCCTTTCGCGGGTAAACCCGTTCCTGCAGCGGCCTGCGCCCAATCGCCGATGTGTGTCTCCTCCCGATCAGTGTAGGAGCGGGTTTACCCGCGAATACGGTAGCGGCGGCAACGGTGAACGGCTGGTGAAAATTGGCCAGCAGGCCCGGCCCTTTCTCGGGTAAAAACAAAGGCCCGGAGCTTTCACAAGCCCCGGGCCTTTGTTCAACGGCAACCCACTATCAGTGGAACTGCTCTTCTTCGGTCGAGCCGGTCAGTGCAGTCACCGACGAAGCGCCACCCTGGATCACGGTGGTCATGTCGTCGAAGTAGCCGGTGCCCACTTCCTGCTGGTGCGCCACGAAGGTGTAGCCCTTGCTGGCGTCAGCGAATTCCTGCTCCTGCAGCTTCACGTAGGCGGTCATGTCGTTACGGGCGTAGTCGTGCGCCAGGTTGAACATGCCGTGCCACATGTTGTGGATGCCGGCCAGGGTGATGAACTGATGCTTGTAACCCATGGCCGACAGCTCGCGCTGGAACTTGGCGATGGTGGCGTCGTCCAGGTTTTTCTTCCAGTTGAAGGAAGGCGAGCAGTTGTACGACAGGATCTGGTCCGGGTATTCCTTCTTGATCGCCTCGGCGAAACGGCGGGCTTCGTCCAGGTCCGGCTTGGCCGTTTCGCACCAGATCAGGTCGGCGTACGGGGCGTAGGCCAGGCCGCGGGCAATGGCCTGGTCGAGGCCGGCGCGGACCTTGTAGAAGCCTTCGCGGGTGCGCTCGCCAACCACGAACGGCTGGTCGTACGGGTCGCAGTCGCTGGTCAGCAGGTCGGCGGCGTTGGCATCGGTGCGGGCCAGGATGATGGTCGGTACACCCGACACGTCAGCGGCCAGGCGCGCGGCTACCAGCTTCTGTACGGCTTCCTGGGTCGGTACCAGCACCTTGCCGCCCATGTGGCCGCATTTTTTAACCGAGGCCAGCTGGTCTTCGAAGTGCACGCCGGCGGCGCCTGCTTCGATCATGTTCTTCATCAGCTCGTAGGCGTTCAGTACGCCACCGAAACCGGCTTCGGCGTCGGCCACGATGGGCGCGAAGTAGTCGATGTAGCCGTCGTCGCCCGGGTTCTTGCCGGCTTTCCACTGGATCTGGTCGGCGCGGCGGAACGCGTTGTTGATGCGTTTGACCACGGTCGGTACCGAGTCGACCGGGTACAGCGACTGGTCAGGGTACATCGACTCGGCCGAGTTGTTGTCGGCGGCAACCTGCCAGCCGGACAGGTAGATGGCCTGGATGCCGGCCTTGACTTGTTGTACAGCCTGGCCGCCGGTCAGGGCGCCCATGCAGTTGACGAAATCTTTGTCGGGGCGGAAGGACGGGTGAGCACCTTCGGTGACCAGCTTCCACAGTTTTTCTGCACCCTGACGGGCAAAGGTGTGCTCAGGTTGCACGGAGCCACGCAGGCGAACGACATCAGCGGCGGTGTAGGTACGGGTCACGCCTTTCCAGCGCGGGTTTTCGGCCCAGTCTTTCTCGAGGGCTGCAATTTGCTGTTCGCGTGTCAGTGCCATGGAAATAAACCTCGTCGCATCGATCTTGGGTTAATTGTGCTGATGCTCGGAGCAGATCAGGTGCCTGGCGGCTGTCCTGTTCGCAGGAATGCGGCGGCGAACGCGAAGGCTCGAAGGGGAAGGGTGGGCAGACCAGGCGAAGGTGTGCTCCGGCAGGTCGGCTCGTGGTTGCCTTGCTGCGGTGCGACGCGATTGCCAGTACTGCGGTGATGCGCTTCCGTCCCTCGGGACAACTTCTTCGTTGCAGTCGCAATCCCGTCGAACCGCCTTGTGGGCCGTATAGACACGAGGCGCCTCCAGGGGTGGGAGGAGTACGCCTCGAAGGCCCTTGCCAGGGCCCCTGATTAGCGGGAGCGAGGCCATCATGCCCTTGGGAAAAAGACCCTGTCAAATGTTTTGTAGTGCTTTTTTGTCCTTACTACATCTTTGGTCTAATGCGACTTGGCAGTCAGTTTCAAGGCCTTTGGTCGAAGCCTTGAATTGCCTGGGATCAGTCCACAAGGTCGACTTTGACCCGCAATGTCATGTTTTCACCCCGTTGGGTGCTGTACGTGTGGCTTGACGCGCTGCGGTCGGCTTGGCTCTGCTGGTTGAACCCCGCCAGGGTGATCCACTCGCCGAGCTTGCCAGTGACTGTCGTGTCGGTACTTTGCACTTTCACTACATCTGCACGTTCATGGCTGATACGGTCATTATTGCTGCTTATTTGCAGACGAACCGTTTCGCCGCTCAGGCTTGGGGTTACGTAGAAGCCTTGGGTCACGTTGCGGTATTCGGTGTTGCTCTGAATGCGCCCATAGCCGTCTGTGCTGGTGCTGGTAATGGGGATGCTCTGGCCCACCTGGATCAGGGCCGGTTGCCCTTCGCTGGCTTGTACCTGCTGCATGCCGCCGTCGCGGTTGCTGGTGCCGTAGTGAATGACGCGTGCGTTGCCGCGGTTGTCCTGGAAATTGCTGTCGTTGTTGTCGACGCTGATCAGCAGGCGCTTGGGCGCGGTGTCCAGCTGTTGCAGCAGGGCGCGCAGGTCGTCGATGCGCTCGGGGCTGGCGTTGACGATCAGTTTGTTCTCGAAGGCGCTGACCGTGCCGTCCTTGCCGATGAAAGCCTGCAGGGCGGGCAGCAGTTCGGCGCTGCTGCGATGCTGAAGTGGCACCACCTCGGTGGCGGCGTGGGCGGTGAGGCTGGCGACCAGCAACAGGGAGGCGAAAAGGGGGCGTAGCGGCATGTCCATGATCTCCGCAGGTGGAACCAACATGATGGCAAATTTGCTGACTTTTTGCCGGATCTGGATCACGCAGGCACGGTTGCAGTCGGTCGTATTATCCTGATTTATCTTGTAGGCTATAAATTATAGTAGGCAAGATAATTGAGGTTAATTGCATGTCTCCCGTTCGCCCGCTCCTACGCCGTAATCAGTTGGCCAACGCACTGGCCCAAGACTTGGCCGGCGAGTCGTTGGTCGATTACAGCTCGGGCATGTTCCTGGCCGCGCCCCGGCGTACGGGCAAGAGCACCTTCCTCAACAACGACTTCATACCGGAATGCGTACAGCGCGGCTGGCTACCGGTTTACGTCGACCTGTGGTCGGATCGTGACGCCGCCCCTGCGCAGCTCATCAGTGGCGCCATCGGTACTGCGCTGGCCAGATTCGAAGGTGCGCTGGCCAGGACGGCGAAAAAGGCCGGTATCGACAAGATCAACCTGCTGCGCACCCTGAGCTGGGATTTCACCCGCCCGCAACTGCCTGCGGGGACTACCCTGGCCCAGGCGCTTGCCGTGTTGCATCAAGTGTCAGGGCAGCTGGTAGTGCTGATCATCGACGAGGCTCAGCACGCCCTTAACAGCGAAGATGGCCTCAATGCTATGTTCGCGCTGAAAGCCGCGCGTGACCATCTTAACCGTGGCGACCGTCCGGACGGCTTGCGCCTGGTGTTCACGGGCTCTAGTCGCGACAAGCTGGCCAACCTGGTACTCAAGAGCAAGCAGCCATTCTTTGGTGCCAGCATCACGCCATTTCCGTTGCTGGGGCGTGAATATGTCGAATTCATCACCGCCTTGTGGAACCGTCGCCTGGCCGACAGTAACCAGTTCAAGGTAGAGGACCTGGCATACGCGTTCGAATTGGTCGGCCGGCGCCCGGAAATGCTCAACAAACTGTTGGCCGAAGTTAGCGTCGGCCTGGGTGAGGCGGGCAACCTGGGTGAACTGCTGCGCAATGGGGCGCTGAACCATCAAGCCGGGGTGTGGAGTGACTACGAAAGCGCTTGGAACGAACTTACGCCGTTGCAGCAGGCCGTGCTAGCGGTCATGGCCGAGCGCACGCTGGGCCGGCAGCCGTTTTCCCCATTTACCGAGCAAACCCTGGTTGAGGTCAGCCGCAAGCTGGAGCAGGCCCAGGCGGTAGCCAACGTCAACACGGCAAACGTACAGAAGGCCCTCGACGCCCTGCGCGACAAGGAGCTGGTATGGAAGGCCAATCGTGGCGAGTACGCGTTGGAGGATACTTCCATGGCCGAATGGCTCGCCCGCGACCAGGCAGTTGCCAGCCACAGGTGAACCTTTGAGGTGCCCCGTAAGTCGCACTCACAGGGAGCGCGTGGGGTGATTGCATGAACGGTGTCCTGATCTTGCTGTTATGGCTTTGCAGTCTGGGTGCACAGGCTGCAGCGGACACGCTGCGCATCAAGCAGTTGCAGCGTTGCGGCGACTTGTTCAGCGATAGCCAGCAGCAATGGTGCCTGCGTGCCGAGGGGCTCGGGGCAAACCTGCCAACGGTATGGTTGGGCGGTGTGCGGCTGTCAGAAGCCAATGTCGGGCGGCAAGGTGACCGGCTGACGCTGAAACTGGCGAGAGAAGCCCAGCGCAGCGCCCCGCTCTGGCTGGCCGATGGCGGCCGCACCAGCAACCCGGTATGGCTGACCCGCCAGCGCAGTCATGTGATCGCCGCAGGGCCTGATGAAGTGGCGAAGAACATGGACGGCCTGACCACTTATGTCGATCTGGTCAGCCTGTTGATCGAAGAAAAATACGACGGCCTCGGCGAGGCCCGGCGCATCGCCGGTAAATACGGCGCCCAGGTTGTCGGTGCCATACCGCCGCTGAATGTCTACCAGTTGCGCTTGCCGGTAAAGAACCTGGTGCAGCGCGATGCGATGGTCCTGCGCATGGGCAGTGAAGTCAGCGTGGATGCCGTGATTGTCGAAGAGTCCGCCCCCGAGCGCGGGGAGGAGGGCAATGGGCGCGGCACCCGGGCCATCGACCAGGCGGACGAATGGGCGGCCAATCGCTTCATGGACGCGCTGTATTTCTACCGGCGCCGGATTGCCGCCTCTGGCTTGCCGGTGAAGCCCGTGCGGGTCGGGGTAATCGAGCGTGAAGTGGACTTTGACGCCCCAGGGTTCGGCGATTATCGAGGGGGCTGCGAACGAGGCCAGACATGCCTCTTCGCTCGCGACGGTGATCGCCCGGCCAGCCACGGCAGCCATGTTGCGGGCATTCTCGCTGCGCAGGGTGAGGGCTTTTTGCCGGGGCTGGGCAAGCACAGCCCTGGCTTCGAGGTGGTGGTAGAGCGCAACTCGGATGCCGGTATCACCGCCAACATCGCTGCCTCGGTGAACCTGGTCGAAGATGGCGTGCGGGTGCTGAACTGGAGCTGGGGCATCCACCGGGTCGGCGCGCGCGATGTCAACGGTGATGAGGTCGATTCGCTGGTGCGTTCCGGGCTGGCAATGAGTGGCTACGAGGAGTTGCTTGAGGAGTTTTTCCTCTGGCTGCGCAAGGAGCACCCTGATGTGGTGGTGGTGAATTCGGCGGGCAATGGTGCGTCCTGGTCGGGGACCGATGAATATCGCCTGCCTTCGTCATTCATCACCGAACAATTGCTGGTGGTGGGCGGGCATCAGCGCAGTGGCAAGGCTACGGCAGTTGAAGCCCACGATCATGTGCGCAAGCGTCACAGTTCCAACATCGACATGCGCGTGGATGTCAGTGCTGCTGCCTGCATACGCCCGGTGTCTGCCGAGGCTGCGCATTGCGGCACGTCGTACGCAACACCCTTGGTGACTGCCACTGTGGCGACGATGCTGTCGATCAACCCGGCACTTACCCCGGAACAGGTGCGCATGCTGTTGCGGCGCAGTGCCTTGACCCTGGGCGCCGAACAGGATTTTGAAGCGATGGATGCCGAAGACCTGACGGCGCCGATCCTGCCCTCAGAGCGTGGCGGCCGCCTGAACGACCCGGACCTGGGCCGTTCGGCGCGCCTGGACATGCAGCGTGCGCTGGACCTGGCCGTGCAGAGCCTGGAACGGGTGCGTTGAGCGGTGGCCGCTGTCAGACAAATTCCGTAACATCGCGCCCCTCGTTTTTCTAACGTCCGTCAGGACTGCACCACAGGAAGCCCATGAAGCCCGCCCGACTACGCGCCGACCTGCTCGCCGGCCTCACCACCTCGTTCGCCTTGGTCCCCGAGTGCATCGCCTTTGCCCTGGTGGCCCATCTCAACCCGCTGATGGGCCTGTATGGCGCGTTCATCATTTGTACCCTGACGGCGCTGTTCGGCGGGCGGCCGGGGATGATCTCAGGCGCTGCCGGCTCGATGGCGGTGGTGATCGTCGCCTTGGTGGTGCAGCACGGCGTGCAGTACCTGCTGGCCACGGTGCTGCTGGGCGGTGTGGTGATGATCCTGTTCGGCCTGCTGCGCCTGGGCAAACTGGTGCGCCTGGTGCCATACCCGGTCATGCTTGGCTTCGTGAACGGCCTGGCCATCGTCATCGCCATGGCTCAGCTGGAGCATTTCAAGGACGGCGAACACTGGCTCAGTGGCACGCCGCTGTACCTGATGATCGGCCTGGTCGCGCTGACCATGGCGGTGGTTTATGTGCTGCCGAAACTGACCCGTGCGGTGCCGCCGGCCTTGGTGGCGATCCTCGGTGTTGGCCTGCTGGTGTACGTGCTCGGGCTGCCTACCCGCACCCTGGGCGACATGGCGCATATCGCCGGTGGCCTGCCGGGGCTGGCACTGCCGGATGTGCCCTGGAATCTGGAAACCCTGAAGATCATCGCCCCCTACGCGGTGCTGATGGCCATGGTCGGCCTGCTGGAAACCCTGCTCACCCTCAACCTGACCGATGAGATCACCGAGAGCCGTGGCTTCCCGGACCGCGAGTGTGTGGCATTGGGCGCTGCGAACATGGTGTCGGGCCTGTGCGGCGGCATGGGCGGCTGCGCGATGATCGGGCAGACGGTGATCAACCTCAGCTCCAATGGCCGGGGCCGGTTGTCGGGGGTAGTGGCCGGGGTAATGATTCTGCTGTTCGTGCTGTTCCTGTCGCCGCTGATCGAGCGCATTCCCCTGGCGGCGCTGGTTGGGGTGATGTTCGTGGTGGCCCAGCAGACTTTTGCCTGGGCGTCGTTGCGGGTGTTGCACAAGGTGCCGGTGAATGATGTGCTGGCGATCGTTGCGGTGACTGTGGTCACGGTGCTGACCGACCTGGCCATGGCAGTGCTGTTCGGTATCATCATCGCGGCGCTTAACTTTGCCTGGCAGCATGCGCGGGAGCTGTATGCCGACACCCATGAGGACGCGGAGGGCGGCAAGCGTTATCAACTGCATGGCACGCTGTTCTTTGCCTCGACCACCTCGTTCCTCAACCAGTTCGACACGGCCGGGGACCCGGCCCAGGTCACGCTGGATTGCCAGCATTTGAGCTTTGTCGATTATTCGGCCGTTGCGGCGCTGAAAACCCTGCGCGAGCGCTATGCCAAGGCGGGCAAGCATTTGCGCGTGGTGCATTTGTCGGAGCGGTGCAAGAAGCTGTTGAAGCGGGCGGGCGAGCAGCATTGAAAACTGTTGCTGCCTGTGCCGGCCTCTTCGCGGGTAAACCCGCTCCTACAGGGGGGCGCACAATGTTTGGGCCTGCGGCCATCCTGTAGGAGCGGGTTTACCCGCGAAGAGGCCGGTACAGGAGAACCGCTTACTCCCCGCGGCTCTTCTTGACGATGCCATCGGCAATGCTCGCCGGGGCCTCGGCATAGCGGGTGAACTCCATCGAGAAGCTGGCCCGGCCCTGGGTCATCGAGCGCATCGAGGTGGCGTAGCCGAACATTTCACCCAACGGCACTTCGGCACGTATCACCTTGCCAGCCGGTGTTTCATCACCGTCCTGGATCATGCCGCGACGTCGGCTCAAGTCGCCGAGGATGTCGCCCTGATATTCCTCCGGCGTCACCACCTCTACCTTCATCACCGGCTCCAGCAACACTGCGCCGCCTTTCTGCGACAACTGCTTGGTGGCCATTGATGCGGCGATCTTGTAGGCCATCTCGTTGGAGTCGACATCGTGGTACGAGCCGTCGAACACGGCGGCCTTGAGGTTGATCAGTGGGTAGCCGGCAAGCACGCCGTTCTTCATTTGCTCCTCGATACCCTTCTGGATGGCCGGAATGTACTCGCGCGGTACCACGCCGCCGACAATCTCGTTGATGAACTCCAGGCCTTCTTTGCCTTCATCGCCGGGAGCAAAACGGATCCAGCAATGGCCGTACTGGCCGCGGCCGCCGGATTGGCGAACAAAGCGGCCCTCGATCTCGCAGGTGTTGCGGATTTTCTCGCGGTAGGCCACCTGTGGCTTGCCGATGTTGGCCTCGACGTTGAACTCGCGGCGCATGCGGTCGACGATGATATCCAGGTGCAGCTCGCCCATGCCCGAGATGATGGTCTGGCCAGTCTCTTCATCGGTACGCACCCGGAATGAGGGGTCTTCCTGGGCCAGCTTGCCCAGCGCGATGCCCATTTTTTCCTGGTCGGCCTTGGTTTTCGGCTCTACTGCGACGGAAATGACCGGGTCGGGGAAGTCCATGCGTTCGAGGATGATCGGTTTGTCCATGTCGCACAGGGTATCGCCGGTGGTCACGTCCTTCATGCCGATCAGTGCGGCGATGTCGCCGGCACACACGTCCTTGATTTCGGCACGCTGGTTGGCATGCATCTGCACCATGCGGCCGATGCGTTCCTTCTTGCCTTTGACCGAGTTGAGTACCGCATTGCCTGAGCTGAGCACGCCGGAATAAACGCGGGCGAAGGTGAGGGTGCCGACGAACGGGTCGGTGGCGATCTTGAAAGCCAGTGCCGAGAACGGCTCTTTGTCGTCGGCGTGGCGTTCCAGGTGCTTTTCTTCATCATCCGGGTCGGTGCCGCGGATGGCAGGAATTTCCGAGGGGGCGGGCAGATAGTCGATCACCGCGTCGAGCATCAGCGGCACGCCCTTGTTCTTGAACGATGAGCCGAGGATGGTCGGCACGATTTCGTTGGCGATGGTGCGCTGGCGCAACCCGGCCTTGATCTCTTCGATGCTCAGCTCCTCGCCATCGAGAAACTTCATGGTCAGCTCGTCATTGGCCTCGGCCGCAGCTTCGATCATGTGCGCGCGCCATTCGTCGGCAAGCTCCTGCAGATCGGCGGGAATATCTTCTTCGCGGTAACTGGTGCCCTGGTCGGCATCGTTCCAGTAGATGGCCTTCATCTTCACCAGGTCGATCTGGCCCATGAAGTTTTCTTCGCTGCCGATGGCCAGCTGGATGGGTACCGGGTGGTGCCCGAGACGCTGATCGATCTGCTTGACCACGCGCAGGAAGTCGGCCCCCTGGCGGTCCATCTTGTTGATGTAGGCCAAGCGTGGCACGTGATACTTGTTGGCCTGGCGCCAGACTGTCTCGGACTGCGGCTCGACGCCGTCCGCGCCGCTGAATACCACGACCGCGCCATCGAGCACGCGCAATGAGCGCTCCACCTCGATGGTGAAATCGACGTGGCCTGGGGTGTCGATGATGTTGAAACGGTACTTGTGGGCGAACTGCTTGGTCGAGCCTTGCCAGAACGCCGTGGTCGCCGCCGAGGTGATGGTGATGCCGCGTTCCTGCTCCTGGGCCATCCAGTCCATGGTCGCCGCGCCATCGTGCACTTCGCCCATCTTGTGGTTGACCCCGGTGTAGAACAGGATCCGCTCGGTGGTCGTGGTCTTGCCGGCATCCACGTGGGCAACGATGCCGATATTGCGGTACAGCTCGATGGGCGTTGTGCGGGCCATGGCGGACTACCTGTGGGTGGACGGATTCCACCAAGTTAGCAGACCGGTGGAATCCTGCCCTGCCACCGGGCCGTCAGTCGGCCTGGGCTTGCAGCATCCACTGGCCATCCACTTCACGGGCCAGGCCGCTGGCCGGCAGCAAGGCCAGCAGGCGCGTGTGCAGGGTGGCCTCGGTAAAGGTCTTGAGGGTGGTCAGGTCCAGCGCGCCGACCAGGTTGAGATCAGCCTTGGTGTACGACAGCCAGGCTTTTTTCAACACCTGGGCGACGTCGCTGCCGGCGGTAGTGGCGAACCGGCGGTGCCACTGGCGGCCTTCGAAGGTGAAGTTGTGCGCGTGGCTGTAGGTGCTTTGGTCGGCACCTTCTACGCAGCGGTGGCAGCGGCATGGGCCCTCGCCGAAGGCGTTGCGCAGGTAGCTGTTGAAGTCCACGACGGGCTTGAGGGACAGGCGTTTGTCGACTTCGAACAGGTCGGCGATCAGGGGTTCTTCGGCGCTCACTCGGGATCCTCGTGTGGTGTGGCGTGCATCGGCGGGCACCCTAACAGATCGGGGCATTCAGATCACCTGTTGCAGGTGCCCTGCATACCCCAAGCAACATGCGATCGCTGTGGGAGCGGGCGTGCCCGCGAAGAGGCCAGTAGAGACAACAGAGACGGCCTGCCGTACTCTACGCGCCCGTACGCCTATACACCCACCGAGGTAACCCCGTTTGAGCACCAAGTACCCGTACATCGCCACCGTGACCATCAGCGCCGAAGACCGTGGCGGAGATACCGAAGCCTCGGAAAACCCCAAGATGCGCGTGGGCCTGGAAGCGGTGACCGAAACCCTGAAGAAGGTGCATTTCGTCGGTACGCTCGCGGCCCCTGAGAAACCGGCCACGCACATTTGCGTAACCCTGGAGAACGGCCTGACCTATTACGGCCCGATCGTCAACGGCCATGCCGAACTGGAAGGCGGCTGGATCGCCTTCGAGTCCGACATGCTTACCCCGGAAGAACTCGGCCTGTAAGCCTCAGTTCAGTTCTGCCAGGCACTGCTCGAGGATATCCAGCCCTTCCTCGAGCACCTCGGCCTCGATGGTCAGCGGTGCCAGCAGGCGAATGATGTGCCGCGCCTTGCCGCTGGGCATCAGCAGCAGGCCCCTGGCGCGGGCTGCTTCCATCACCTTGGCCAGCTGTGCCGGTGCCGGGCTGCCATCGGCATTGGCGAACTCGATCCCTCGCATGGCGCCCACGCCGGTCAGGCGGCCGATGTACGGGCTCAGGCCCGAAGCCTTCCAGCGCTCATAGCGGCTGACGATGGCCTGTTCCTGCCGTTCACCCCAGGTTGCAAGGTTTTCGTCGGTCATCTGCGCCAGGCTGGCCAAGGCCGCCGCACAGGCAATCGGGTTGCCCGAATAGGTGCCACCCAGGCCGCCCTTGGGCAGCGCCGCCATCAATTCCTTGCGCCCGACCACTGCACCCAGCGGCATACCGCCAGCGATGCTCTTTGCCAGCAACAGCAGGTCAGGCTCGATGCCCAGGCGCGGAAACGCGAAGCGCTGGCCGGTGCGGCCGAAGCCCGACTGGATCTCGTCGATGATGATCAGGATGCCACGCTCGTCGCAGAAGCGGCGCAGGGCCTGGGCGAAGGCCGGGTCCAGGGCAAGGAAGCCGCCTTCACCCTGCACGGGCTCGAAGATGAACGCCGCGACGTCCTCCACGGCCAGCTCGACGCTGAACAGGCGGTCCATGGCCTTGAGCGCCTGCTCGCAGGTAACCCCGGTATCCGCGCTGGGGTAGGGCAGGTGGTACACCGGCCCGGGCAGTTCGCCGACCCGCTGCTTGTAGGGGGCGACCTTGCCATTGAGGTTCAGGGTGGCCAGGGTGCGGCCATGGAAGCCGCCGTCGAACGCGATGATGGCGCGTTTGCCGGTGGCGCCGCGGGCCACTTTCAGGGCGTTTTCCGCCGCTTCCGCGCCGCTGTTGGTGAGCATGCCGGCCAGTGGGTAGCTGACTGGCACAAACTGGCTCAGTTGCTCCATCAGGGCCAGGTAAGGGCCGTGAGGGGCCGCGTTGAAGGCGTAGTGGGTCAGGCGGGTGGCCTGAGCCTGGATAGCCTCGACCACAGCGGGGTTGCAGTGGCCCAGGTTGAGCACGCCGATACCGCCGACGAAGTCGATGTAACGTTTGCCGTCAGTGTCCCAGACTTCGGCATTACGGCCATGGGAAAGTGTGATCGGGTGAACGATGGCAATGGATTGGCTGATACTTTCCTGGTTCATGGGGCACGCGGACCTTGTTCGAGTTTCTTATTATCCAAGCGTGTCGGCGGGTTATTCCGCAAACGAATTATTCGATTGCGATCATTCCATGGATTCGTGATCTAGCCGGTTTTTTGGGTTGGCTGTGCCGGCCTCTTCGCGGGCAAGCCCGCTCCTACCAGAGGCCGGGGCAGGTCAAATCAATCCCCCTCTGCCACCCGCTCCCGGATCCACTGCACAAAGGCCCTGATCTTGGGCACTTCGGCCGCATGCTCGGCATGCGCAATGAAGTGCTTCCCGTTGCTTGCCACAGGGTGGTCCCAGGCCACCACCAGCTTGCCTTCGCTCAGCTCTTCGGCCACCAGATAGCGGGGAATCAGGGCTATGCCGCAGCCGGAGATGGCCGCGCGGATACACAGGTAGAACGTGTCGAAGCGCGGCCCGTGGTAGCTGTTCTGGCTATGCAAGCCAAGCCCCAGGAACCACTCATGCCAGGCCTCCGGCCGTGACACGCATTGCAACAGGCGGTGCTCAGTCAGCGCCTGGGCGCTGTCGAAACGGTTGCTGGCCAGCAGCTGCGGGCTGCACACCGGCACCACTTCTTCGCTGAACAACTCGATGCAGGTCGCCCCGGGCCAGGTGCCCTGGCCGAAGAAAAAGGCGACGTCAGCCTTGGCCTGTACCAGGTCGAATGGCTCCAGCTCGTTGCGCACATCCAGGTGAATGCGTGGGTAGCGGTCACCAAAACCCTTGAGCCTGGGCACCAGCCAGCGGGCGCCGAAGGTCGGCTGGGTGGCGATGCGCAGCACTTCGGTTTCGTCGCCGTAGCTGAGGATGTAGCGGCTGGATATGTCGATCTGGGTGAGGATCTTGTTCACTTCGGTGAGGTACAGCGCGCCGGCCGGGGTCAGGTGCAGGCGCCGGCGAATGCGCTGGAACAGCGAGTGCGAGAGCATGTCCTCAAGCTGCGCGACCTGCTTGCTGACGGCGCTCTGGGTCAGGTGCAGTTCCTGGGCCGCGCGGGTGAAGCTGAGGTGGCGAGCGGCCGCTTCGAAGCACTGAAGGGCGGTGGTCGAAGGCATCAGGCGTTTGGACATGACGGGCGAATACCGAGCAAAAAAGGAAGGAGTTCATTCCATAAAGGAATTATGTGGTTCGAAAAGGTCGTTTGTTGACCCCGGCCTATAGATTAATACTGACCTGGATCAACGATTACAACCGGTCATGCGAAGAGGAGGTCAATACCCGCTTCGGTCATCTGCAAAACAACAACAACACACATCAGAAATTTATAAGAATTCTGCTCAGACCTTCAGCCGCTTTGCTGCGGCCGACCCATTCGAGGGTTCTTCATGGCTTCGCAAGACAACAAGAAACAGCGCTCACTGCAGCACGGCCTGACTTCCCGTCAGGTTTCCATGATCTCCATTGCCGGCATCATCGGCGCCGGGCTGTTCATCGGGTCCTCCAACGCCATTGCCACCGCCGGCCCGGCCATCCTCATCTCCTACGCCATGACTGGCCTGCTGGTCTTGCTGGTGATGCGCATGCTGGGTGAAATGGCCATCGCAAACCCCAACAGCGGCTCTTTTTCCACCTACGCCTCGGAGGCCATCGGGCCTTGGGCGGGCTTTACCATTGGCTGGTTGTACTGGTGGTTCTGGGTGTTGATCATTCCGGTGGAAGCCATTGCCGGTGCTGACATCCTGCATGCCTACTTCCCTGGCGTGCCGTCCTGGCTGTTCGCTTTCCTGATCATGCTGGTGCTGTCGGGCACCAACCTGGTCAGCGTGAAGAACTTCGGTGCTTTCGAGTACTGGTTCGCGTTGGTCAAGGTGGTCGCGATCATTGGCTTCATCGGGGTGTGCACCTTGGCGGTGTTCGGTTTCTGGCCGCTGGCCGAGGTCTCCGGGGTCAGCCGACTGTGGGACAGCGGTGGTTTCATGCCCAATGGGTTCGGGACGGTGCTTGGGGGCGTGCTGATCACCATCTTCTCGTTCTTCGGTGCCGAAATCGTCACCATCGCGGCGGACGAAACCGCCAACCCGAAAGACAAGATTCGCCGCGCCACCAACCTGGTGGTGTACCGCATCGCCATTTTCTACCTGGCGTCGATCTTCCTGGTGGTGTCGCTGGTGGCCTGGAACGACCCCGGGCTGAAAGCAGTAGGGTCGTTCCAGCGTGTACTGGAAGTGCTGAACGTGCCGGGCGCCAAGTTGCTGGTTGACCTGGTGGTGCTGGTGGCGGTGACAAGTTGCATGAACTCGGGGCTGTACACGGCGTCGCGCATGCTCTATTCGCTTGGCGCGCGTGGCCAGGCGCTGAGCGTGACCAAGCGCATCTCCGGTTCCGGCGTGCCGACCGTGGCAGTGATCTTCTCGACCCTGGCGGGTTTCGCTGGCTGCCTCGTCAACTATGTGTTCCCGGGCAAGGTGTTTGGCTTCCTGCTGTCGACCACTGGCGCCATCGCTTTGCTGGTGTACCTGGTCATTGCCGTGTCGCAGCTGCGCATGCGTGCCCGTGCCGAGCGTGAAGGGCGCCCGCTGGAACTGAAGATGTGGCTGTTCCCGTGGCTGACCTGGCTGGTGATCGGCACCATCGTCATGGTGCTGGGCTACATGCTGTTCAGCGATGCCTACCGCTATGAGACGCTGATGACTGCCGGGGTGACCGCGTTCATCCTGCTGGTTTCGCTGACCCAGCGGCGTACGAAGATGGTTGCCCAGACGGTCTGATGTTTCTGCTTTAATGGGGGCGTTGCGCGCCCCCATTCCAACAAGCACAGGAAGCGTATGACTGATCACACACTTTCCCTTCAAGCCCTCGCGGCCCCTGAGGGTACTTGCTATGGCTGCGGCTGTTCCCACCCCAGCGGCCTGCACCTGCAAAGCTACTGGGACGCCGACGGTGTTCACCTGGTGTGCCGGCACTCGCCCGACAGCACCTTCATTGGCTGGCCTGGCTTGGTTTATGGTGGCCTGCTGGCGATGCTGGTCGACTGCCACTCCAACTGGACGGCGATGGCCTACCACTACCGTAACGAAGGCCGAGAGCCGGGCAGCCTGCCGCGTATCGATTGCGTTACCGGCACGCTCAACCTGACCTACCTGAAACCTACGCCGATGGGCGTCGAGCTGTTGCTCAAGGCGCGTGTCGAAGGCGAAGTGGGGCGCAAGAGCCGGGTAATCTGCGAAGTCTGGGCAGAGGATGTACTGACTGTGACCGCCGACTCCGTGTTTGTCCGCGTCGATACCGAAAAGCTCAAGCTCAAGGCCCACGGCCAGGCCTGAGCTGCCAACGCTGATGAGTGGTCGGTGATGGTCAGCGGCTGGGGATGTCTCTAGAGTGACAGGTTCATTCCCTTGGCAAGGTTGATCATGACCGAACTCAGTGCTTTCCCCATTACCCGCAAATGGCCCGCCAAACACCCCGAACGCCTGCAGTTGTACTCGTTGCCGACGCCCAACGGGGTGAAGGTGTCGATCATGCTCGAAGAGATTGGCTTGGCTTACGAGGCGCACAAGGTCAGCTTCGACAATGACGACCAATTGAGCCCCGAGTTCATCTCGCTCAGCGCGAACAACAAGATCCCCGCCATCCTCGACCCGAACGGGCCGGGCGGTCAGCCGCTGGCGCTGTTCGAATCGGGGGCGATCTTGCAGTACCTGGCGGAGAAGAGCGGCCAGCTGCTCAGCCAGGACCCCGCCCAGCGCTACCAGACCCTGCAGTGGCTGATGTTCCAGATGGGCGGTATCGGGCCGATGTTCGGCCAGGTCGGGTTCTTCCATTTCTTTGCTGGCAAGGAATATGAAGACAAGCGCCCGCGCGACCGCTATGTCAACGAGTCCAAGCGGCTGCTGGGCGTGCTGGATCGGCATTTGAAAGGTCGGCAGTGGATGGCTGAGGAATACAGCATCGCCGACATCGCCATCTTCCCTTGGGTGCGTAACCTGGTGGAGCGCTACAACGCCCGTGACCTGGTGGGCTTCGACCAGTTCAAGGAAGTGCAGCGCGTGCTGGCGAATTTCCTGGAACGGCCAGCTGTGCAGCGTGGCCTGAAAATCCCGGGCTGATCAACCTGTGCAGGGACAACAGCCTTGCGCAAACTTCGAAACGCCTGCCGGTCGCCCGTAGGAGCGGGTTTACCCGCGAAAGGGCCGGGCCTGCTGGCCAATCTCCACCCGCCGTTCACGGTTGCCGCCGCTCCCGTCTTCGCGGGTAAACCCGCTCCTAC
>NZ_JBAMDI010000114.1:0-36227 GCF_036961695.1 Pseudomonas sp. CGJS7
TCGCCGATCGGTTCAGGCAAGCGCCGGCGTGGGCGCGGCGTCATGGACGAAAAGCCGGCGCCGACTACAATCGTGGGCGGAGGAAAACATGGCCATCACGATTCCCGAGCAGGAATTGGTCGAGCGTTTCGTGCGTTCGACCGGCCCGGGCGGGCAGAACGTCAACAAGGTCGCCACGGCGGTGGAGCTGCGCTTCGATATCGCGCAGTCGCCCTCGCTGCCCGAAGCCGTGCGCGAGCGTCTGCTGACCAAGCGCGACCGGCGGGTGACCGGCGAGGGCGTGCTGGTGATCAGCGCCCAGCGTTTCCGCACCCAGGAGCGCAACCGCGAGGACGCGCGCGAGCGTCTGGCGGCGTTCGTCGACAGCGGTTTGCGCGCGCCCAAGCCGCGCATCGCCACCAAGCCCAGCCGCGCCGCCAAGGAGCGCCGGATCGGGGCCAAGAAAGAACGCGGCGCGACCAAGCGCAATCGTTCGCAACGCGAATGGGACTGACACGGAGCATGCCAGTGGATTCCAACCCCCAGCCTCAGACCCCGCCGCCGGGCGGCCCTGCCCACGGCGATGCCCACAACGATGTGGTGTTGCCGCTTCCGGCCAACGCGCCGAGGGTCAAGCCCAACCGGCTGACCCGCTGGATCGGCCGCAGCATCCTGCGCCTGGGCGGCTGGCGCATGGTCGGCAAGTTTCCCGACATCCCGCGCGCGGTGCTGATCGGCGCGCCGCATTCGTCCAATTGGGACGGCGTGTGGGGCTTCGCGGCCAAGGCCGCGTTGGGCCTGGACGTGAAGATCATCGCCAAGGAGTCGCTGTTCCGGGTGCCGGTGCTGGGGATCCTGCTGCGCCGGCTGGGCGTGATTCCGATCAACCGCGGCGCCGCGCATGGCGTGGTCGAGCAAGCGGTGTCGATGATTCGCGGCGCCGAGCGGTTCTGGCTCGGGATCGCGCCGGAGGGCACGCGCAAGGTGGTCGAGCGTTGGAAGGCGGGCTTTTGGAAAATCGCCAAGGCCGCCGATGTGCCGGTGATTCCGGCGTACTTCCACTACCCCGATAAAGTCATCGGTATCGGCGATATCTTCCATCTGGGCGAGGATATGGACGCGGATATGCGCCGTATTCGCGATTGGTACAAGCCGTGGCAGGGGAAGCATCACGGTACTGCCTGAGGGCAGATTTGCTCCCTCTCCCGTTTACGGGAGAGGGCTGGGGTGAGGGGTGAGCGCCGCAGGCGCGAATGCCTTTGCTTGAAAGTTTCGCGGCAAGGCCGTGCCCTCACCCCAACCCCTCTCCCGCAAGCGGGAGAGGGGGCAAAAGCCGAGCACCGCTTGAGCCCCTCTCCCGCTTGCGGGAGAGGGTTGGGGTGAGGGCACGAGCGCCGCAGGCGCGAACGCGGTCGCAACAACTTCTACTCGACCACGCGCCGCCTGCGCCGCGTCGTCGCCTTGACCGGCGCCTCCACCACAGCCTGCTCCAACTGCACGCGCAAATCGTGCAGGGTGGTGACGATGTGCTCGGACAGCAAACGGTTGACCGACACCGCGTCGCGTTCGAGCCAGGCGCGCAGGATCGCCTCATGTTCGCTGGCCGCGCGCGCCTCGCGCCCGGCCGGTTCCAGGTGCTTGCGCACATAGCGTTCGGCCAGCACTTGCAGGCGTTCGACCAGTTGCGCGGTGATCTGCCGTCCGCCCGGACGCACCAGGGCCAAATGGAAACTGCGGTTCAAGCGCACCGCCGCGTGCGGATCGGCGGTGCCGACGTTTTCCAGCGCGGCCAGCGCCGCGCGCGCCGCCTCGCGTTCGCCGTCGGCGGCGATCAGGCTGGCGTCGGCGGCGGCCTCGGGTTCGATCTTCAGCCGCAGTGCGAACACTTCTTCGGCTTCCACCGAGGTCAACGCCGGCACGAAGAAACCGCGATTGGGATGCGAGGTCAGCAGGCCTTGCTGTTCCAGCCGGCCGAGCGCCTCGCGCAACGGAATCTTGCTGATGCCCAGTTCTTCGGCCAGCAGTTCCTGGCGGATCGGCGCCAGCGGCGGGATCTGGGTCGACAGAATCCGTTCGCGGACCACTTCGAAGGCTTGGTCGGACAGCGAACGGGGGACGATGCTCATGCGATCAGTCTACCCAAACCGCCGCGCGCGGCGGATCGGCGAGGCAGCCCAAATCGAACGCCGGGCGATGGCGCACATCGAGGGTGGGCGGGCCGATGCGACCGTCCGTCGGCCGTGCCCGCACCTGCCAGATGGGTGCCTCAAGGCTCGACCTGAGTCACGGAATTAATGTCATATCGGTATATCGTATACGTTATACCGATTAGCAGCCCTCTGTGTCGTGGTGATGACATCCAGGGGGAGGGCCGCGGCACATCGGGCGATCGAAGCCTTGGGGGAGGCCGTCGCCGCAACCGGATCGCGCTCGCCTGGCCTCCCGAGGGCCAGGTCGGCGTGTGTCCGCTCGCGACGCGGCCGGGCCGATCGCATGCACCGATCGCGGATCCGGGCGCCGGCGTCCCTGCGCCGAGGCACTCGTTCCGCGTTCCCGCGCCGCTGCCGCACGCGCTCGTTCCGACGCAGGAGAGCCGACCGCCATCCATCCGTCCGACCGCACTACCGCTGTCGCCGCATCGCGGCCGCGAGCGGCGTGTCCGCAGCGATGCCCCCCGCATCGGACCACGCCGCGCGACTGTTCGCCGCCGCGCTTTCCGCCGGACCGCGTCGCGCCCATGCGCCGCCGTCGCGGCCTTTCATTCTTCCATTCGCACTAAGGAGATCTTCGATGTCCTTCGTACCCAAACCGACTCAGGCGCTCGCGCTCGGCCTGGCCGTCGCCGCCGCGAGTTTTCTCAGCTACGCCTTGCCCTGGGCCGCATTGCTCAAACAATCGGACCAGACCGGCGCCGAGCCGGTGCGTGCCGCCGCGCAATCCACGTCCGCCTACGCGTCGGCGAACGCATCGGCTGCGCGCTCGCTCGCGGCGCAACCGCGCAGCTCGCGCCGGCAGCCGGCGACCGAGCGCCAGGTGTTCGGCGAACACCACCAAGACCGCGCGCTGGCGCCGTCCAAGCGCGCGCCGCAACAACCGATGCTGCTCGAACGCAGCGACAGCGCCTACGACGGCGCGCAACTGCGCCGCGACGTGCTGCAGCGTCCGTCCTTCGCCCAGGCCGCGCGCAGCGCCAAGGCCGAAACTTGCGAGGCCGATGCGTTCGGCGCGCTCAGCGGCAACGCCCTGGTGAGCGCGGTCAAGGCCGCGAGCACCGATTGCATCAACGAGTTGTTCGGCCTGAGCGGCAGCACCGCCTATGCCACCTTCCGCGAAGCGCAGATGGCGACCGTCGCCAACGCGCTGGCGGTCTCGGCGCGCGCTTACGACGGCAGCAACGCCGACAGCACCCTGCAACTGGTGCTGTTCCTGCGCGCCGGTTACTACGTGCAGTACTACGACAGCGCGGTCGGTACTTACGGCAGCGTATTGCGCAATGCGATCCGCCCGGCGTTGGACGCGTTCGCCGCCAACGCCAACTTCGGCCGCGTCGACAACGTGCATGGCGAGATTCTGGCCGAGTACGTGACCCTGATCGACAGCTCGACCGAGAACGCGCGCTATCTGTATGTGGTCAAGCGTTTGCTCGACGGCTACGACAACCGCTACAACGCCCACTACTGGATGAAGGTGGCGGTCAACAACGCCTATACCATCACCTTCCGCGGTCACCAGGACGACGCCTTCCGCGCCGCGGTGCAGGCCGATCACTCCATCGTCGAAACCCTGTACGGCTTCGCCAACCGCAACTTCGCGCTTCTCGGCGGCGACAACGCCTATCTGGTCGCCAACGCCGGCCGCGAACTCGGCCGTTTTCTGCAGTACGACGGCGCGTTGAAGACGCTGACGCGGGCGCGGGTCAAGAGCCTGCTCGATCGTTCCGCGGTCACCGGACCGACCGCGCGGCTGTGGGTCGGCGTGGGCGAGATGGCCGACTACTACGATGCCGGCAACTGCGCGCAGTTCGGCGTATGCGATTTCGTCGCCCGGGTGGAAGCGGCGGCGCTGCCGATCAGCCACACCTGCAGCCCGACCCTGCGCCTGCGCGCGCAGGCGATGAGCGCCGCGGAACTGTCCTCGACCTGCGCCATCGTCGCCGGCCAGGAAGCCTACTTCCACCGCGAACTCGCCACCGGCGGCGTACCGGTGGCCGGCGACGGCAACGCCAGCCTGGAAATGAGCGTATTCGACAGCAGCGACGATTACGTCATCTACGCCGGCGCGATCTACGGCATCGACACCAACAACGGCGGCATGTACCTGGAAGGCAAGCCGTCCGAGCCGGGCAATCAGGCGCGTTTCATCGCCCACGAGGCCGAATGGCTGCGTCCGCAGGGCTTCGAAATCTGGAACCTGACCCACGAGTACATCCACTACCTCGACGGCCGCTTCAACATGTGGGGCAACTTCGCCGACGCGATGAAGCAAAAGACCGTGTGGTGGGTCGAAGGCTTCGCCGAGTACCTGTCCTACAGCTACCGCGATCTGGTCAACGACGGCGCCCAGCAAGAAGCCGCGCGCGCGACCTATGCGCTCAGTCAGGTGTACCGCAACGATTACAACAGCGGCCAGACCCTGGTCTATCGCTGGGGCTATCTGGCGGTGCGTTTCATGTTCGAACAGCGCCACGATCAGGTGAACGCGATCCTGGGGTACTTCCGTCCGGGCAACTACACCGGTTATGCCAGCTACATGACCGGTATCGGCAGCGCCAACGACGCGGCCTTCCGCGCGTGGCTGCCGTGCGTGGCCGATCCGCAGGCGCCGGATTGCGGCGGCACGCCGAACCAACCGCCGGTGGCGGGCTTCGGTTTCGCGGTCAATGGGATGAGCGTGAGCTTCAGCGACACCTCCACCGACGCCGACGGCCGCATCGTCGCGCGCAATTGGGATTTCGGCGACGGCACGACGTCGACGGCGGCCAACCCGAGCAAGACCTACGCTGCGGCCGGTAGTTATCAGGTGCAGTTGACGGTGACCGACGACCGCGGCGCTCGGCATACGGCCACGCGTACGGTTGCGATCAGCGAACCGGGCTTGCCGGAATGCGCGGGTGGCGATGTGCGGGTGTTGGGCAAGAACTGCGCGCGCAGCAATGTTTCGGCTACGGCTGGGAACTACGCGTATTTCTATCTGTATTTGCCTGCCGGGACTTCGCAACTGCGGATCGATTCGGCGGGCGGCAGCGGTAATGCCAACCTGTATGTCAGCACCCGCAATTGGGCGACGCGCGAGTCGTATCAGTATCGGTCGACCAATGCCGGCAATGGCGAGTCGGTGACGATTTCGCAGCCGGCGGCGGGGTATGTGTATGTGAGTTTGTATGCGGCCAGTGCGTTCTCTGGCGTGCGGGTGACGACTCGTTACTGAGCGGCCCTCACCCCAACCCGTCTCCCGCAAGCGGGAGAGGGGCTTAAAGCAGCGGCATCGTTATGCCCTTCTCCCGCTTGCGGGAGAAGGTGCCCGAAGGGCGGATGAGGGCACGTGGCTGCGGCCACTCAACGATCCGACTGCCCCGTAGCGTAGTAATCCCCGCGCTCGAACAAAGCCGGCTGAATCAACTCAGTAAACGACCGCGCCTGCGGCGACAAATACTTCCCCTTGCGCACCACCACCCCATAACTGCGCGAAGGAAAATAGTCGGCCAGCGACCGCGCCGACAGCCGCGCCCGATCGGCTTCGGTCAAACAGATCGCAGTGACGATGCTGATCCCCAACCCCATCGCCACGTACTGCTTGATCACCTCCCACCCGCCGACTTCCAACGCCACCGTGTAAGGCACCCGGTTCTGCTGGAACACTACGTCGACCATGCGGTAGGTGGTCAGCCGCTGCGGCGGCAGGATCAAGCCATACGGGCTGAGGTCTTGCAGCGTCAGCGACTCCAGCTTGGCCAAGGGATGGTCGCGCGGGGTGATCAACATCGGTTCGAAGCGGTACACCGGCGCGTAGCTCAGATCGCCAGGCACATCGAGCATCGAGCCGACCGCCAGGTCGACGCCGTCGGAACGCAGCAGGTCCAGCCCGCCCGCGCCGGTGACGTTGTGCAGGGTCAGCCGCACCTCCGGATGCGCGGCGCGGAAGGCTTCGACGATCTTGGGCAGCAGGTACAGGATGGTCGAACTGCCGGCGGCGACATTGAGCTCGCCCGCGTCCAGGCCGCGGATGCGTTCGCGGAAGGTGCCGTCCAGCGCGTCCAGGCCCTCGACCAGCGGCCGCGCCAATTCGTACAGCTCCTGGCCCTCCGGGGTCAGGGCCAGACGGCGGCCGCTGCGCTCGAGCAGGCGCACGCCCATCTCGCGCTCCAGGGCCTGAAGCTGAAGGGTGACCGCCGGCTGGCTCAGGTAAAGCGCCTCAGCCGCACGTGAGACCGAGCCCAAACGGGCCGTCTGGCAGAACGCCCGCAGTGGCTTCAGGCGGTCGCCTTTGTAAGCAAATCGGGGACTTAGCGAGCGTGTCGTGGCCACGTGAAAGTCACATATAAGCTAAGCAAATGATATGCATTGAAAAAACTTGATTGTCAAATACAACACGCCGCCGCATGGTTTGGCTCCAGGGGCTCGCTCGTTGGGAGCGGCCCTCTTCCCCACAGGAGTCGCACCATGTCGGCAGTGATCGCGCAGTGGCAGGACCATCCCGGGCAACGTCAGCCGGGTGACGGCATCGAGCTCACGGCCCAGGTGGCCGGTCAGGACGCTCTGCTGACCCCGGCCGCCCTCGAATTCCTGGCCGTACTGCACCGCCGTTTCGAACCCGCCCGGCAAGCCCGGCTGGCCGCGCGCCGCGAACGCCAGGCCTTCTTCGACGCCGGCGGCATTCCCGATTTCCGCGCCGACACCGCCGCGATCCGCAACGGCGCCTGGCGGGTGGCGCCGCTGCCGACCGCGCTGCTCGACCGTCGGGTCGAGATCACCGGTCCGGTCGACCCGAAGATGGTCATCAACGCGCTGAACTCCGGGGCCAAGGTGTACATGGCCGACTTCGAGGACAGCACCGCGCCGACCTGGGCCAACCTGCTGACCGGCCAGCGCGCGCTGCGCAAGGCGGTCGCCGGCACCCTGGACTGGATGGCGCCGGACGGTTCCAAGCACTACACCCTCAAGCCGTTCGAACAGCAGGCGGTGCTGATGGTGCGCCCGCGCGGCTGGCACCTGGACGAGAAGCACGTGCGCATCGACGGCGCGCCGATGTCGGGCAGCCTGTTCGACCTGGGCCTGTTCGCCTTCCACAACGCCGCCGCGCTGGCGGCCCAGGACCGCGGCCCGTACTTCTACCTGCCCAAGCTGCAGTCGATGGAAGAAGCGCAGCTGTGGAACCAGGTGATCGACCACGTCGAAACCGAGCTCGGCCTGGAGCCGGGCCAGATCAAGGTGACGGTGCTGATCGAAACCTTGCCGGCGGTGTTCGAGATGGACGAGATCCTGCACGCGCTGCGCAGCCGTATCGCCGGACTCAACTGCGGCCGCTGGGATTACGTGTTCTCCTACATCAAGAGCTTCCGCGCGCACCGCGACAAGGTGCTGCCCGAGCGCGGCCAGGTGACGATGACCCAGCCGTTCCTGCGTGCGTATTCGGAACTGCTGATCCAGACCTGCCACAAGCGCGGCGCCCACGCGATGGGCGGCATGGCCGCGCAGATTCCGATCAGCGGCGACGAAGCGGCCAACGAGGCCGCGCTGGCCAAGGTCCGCGCCGACAAGCTGCGCGAAGTCACCGCCGGCCACGACGGCACCTGGGTCGCGCATCCGGCGCTGATTCCGCTGGCGATGCGGATCTTCGATGAGCGCATGCCGACCCCGCATCAGCAGCATGTGCTACGCGAGGACGTGCTGATCATCCGCGACGATCTGATCAAGCCGTCCTTCGGCACCATCACCCGCGCCGGGTTCGAAGGCAACGTCGAAGTCTGCGTGCGTTATCTCGCCGCGTGGCTGGAAGGCAACGGCTGCGTGCCGATCCATTGGCTGATGGAAGACGCCGCCACCGCCGAAATCGCCCGCACCCAGCTGTGGCAATGGCTGCACTCGGACGGTTTGTTCCTCGACGACGGCACGCCGGTGGATTACGCCCTGCTCGAACGCGCGCTGATCGGCTTGCCGAGCAAGCTCGCCGACCGCCTGAAAGTGCCGGGCGCTTCCAAGCTCGACGAAGCCATCGCGATGCTCGATGAGCTCACCCACGCCGACACGCTGGCCGAGTTCCTCACGCTGCCCGCTTACGAACGCATCGACTGACGCGTCGCTCCTACAGTCGCAAACCCACAACGCCGATCTCCCACGTCAAACGACCCACACGCAAGGAATCGAAGTCATGAGCCACACCCTGCCGACCGCCGATCAACTCCGCCAGGACTGGGCCACCAACCCGCGTTGGGCCGGCATCACCCGTCCGTATTCGGCCGAAGACGTGGTGCGCTTGCGCGGCACCGTGCCGGTCGAACACACCATCGCCAAGCTCGGCGCCGCCAAGCTGTGGACCTCGCTGCACACCGAGGACTTCGTCAACGCGCTCGGCGCGATGACCGGCAACCAGGCCATGCAGCAGGTCAAGGCCGGGCTCAAGGCGATCTATCTGTCGGGCTGGCAAGTCGCCGCCGACGCCAACATCGCCGGCGAAATGTATCCCGACCAATCGCTGTACCCGGCCAATTCGGTGCCGCAAGTCGTGCGCCGGATCAACAACACCTTGCTGCGCGCCGATCAGATCCAGTGTGCGGAAGGCACCGGCGACATCGATTTCCTGCAGCCGATCGTCGCCGACGCCGAAGCCGGTTTCGGCGGCGTGCTCAACGCCTTCGAACTGATGAAGGGCATGATCGAAGCCGGCGCCTCGGGCGTGCATTTCGAAGACCAACTGGCCTCGGTCAAGAAGTGCGGCCACATGGGCGGCAAGGTGTTGGTGCCGACCCGCGAAGCGGTCGAGAAGCTGGTCGCCGCGCGTCTGGCCGCCGACGTGATGGGCGTGCCGACCCTGATCGTCGCCCGCACCGACGCCGAAGCCGCCGATCTGCTGACCGCCGACATCGACCCCAACGATCAGCCTTTCACCACCGGCGAGCGCACCACCGAAGGCTTCTACAAGACCCGCAACGGTCTGGACCAGGCGATCAGCCGCGGCCTGGCCTACGCGCCGTACGCCGACCTGGTCTGGTGCGAAACCGGCAAGCCCGATCTGGAATTCGCGCGCAAGTTCGCCGAGGCCATCCACGCCAAGTTCCCCGGCAAGATGCTGGCCTACAACTGTTCGCCGAGCTTCAACTGGAAGAAGAACCTCGACGACGCGACCATCGCCAAGTTCCAGAAGGAAATCGCCAGCTACGGCTACAAGTTCCAGTTCATCACCCTGGCCGGTTTCCACAGCCTGAACTACGGCATGTTCAACCTCGCCCACGGCTATGCGCGCCGGCAGATGAGCGCGTTCGTGGAATTGCAGGAAGCCGAATTCGCCGCCGCCGACAAGGGCTTCACCGCGGTCAAGCACCAGCGCGAGGTCGGTACCGGTTACTTCGACGCGGTGACCCAGACCATCCAGGGCGGCCAGTCCTCGACCACGGCGTTGAAGGGCTCGACCGAGGAAGAGCAGTTCCACGACGACAACAAGGTCGCCGCCTGATCGCAGCCGCGCGATAGCACCACGCAATAAAACGAAGGGCTCCGCGAGGAGCCCTTCCTTGTTACAGCGTCTTGCCCAGCGCGAGCACGTCGCGGAAAAAATCCGGATAGTCGTCGCGCGGCGAGACGTGCTGGTCGGTGCGGCGGATCTGCCGTACCGCGACCAGATCCTTGCCCGGCACGATCAGCAGGAACTGGCCGAGGTAGCCGTTGGCGGCATAACCCTCGATCGGCCCGCGTTCGATATCGAACAGCTCGGCCAGCTTGACGCCCTTGCCGATGACCTCCGGCCCGAACCGCTCCTGCCAGCTCGGGCCGATCTTGCCGGCGACATAGGCCAGCACTTCGGCGCGGCTGGCGAAGTTCTGGCCGGCGGTGCTCAGGAACGCCGCGCGCATGTCGGCGGCCAGGCCCTTGCCGTCGAGAATCGCGGCGGCGTCGGCGCGCAGGGTGTAGCGCTCCCACGCGGGGATGCGCCACCACAGCAAGCCGACTTCCGGCGAATGTTGGCTCGGCGCGGTGAGCAGCCCGACGTACTCGCGGCTAAGCAGGCGGCGTCCGTCCGGGGCCACGCCGTCGTTCAACAGCAGCCGGCCGATCTTGGCGATGTCGTGCGCGCGCAGCGACAGCCCGGCCATGCCGGTGGCCTGGCCGGCCTTGTCCTTGAGCCATGAGAACTCGGTGATGCCCAGCGGCGCGAACAGCTTGGTTTCCAGGTAACGGTCCATCGGCTGCCCGGACAGCGTCTGCACGATGCCCGAAAGCAGATTGGTCGCCTTGTTGTTGTACGAGAACGTGGTGCCCGGCGGGTTGTCGAGTTCGGCGGCGAGCGCGATCTTGACCAGATCCGGCGCCGGTTCCAGCTCCGCGCCCGCGTTGGGAACGTTCTGCAGACCCGAGGTGTGATCGAGCAGCATGCGCACGGTGATGCCGCGCTTCTTGCCTTGCGCCCATTCGGGATAGATCGCGCTCACCGGTTCGTCGATGGAGCGCAGCTTGCCGTCCTGGATCAGAAAGCCGATCGCCAGCGCGACCACCGATTTGGTCGCCGACATCATCTCGATCGGTTTGGCGCCTTGCGCGGTCGAAGTATCGAGCAGGGTCTTGTCGCCGCGCTGGATCAGCACCGCGTCGGAGTGCGCGGCGGCCGCGTGTTGGCGGATGGTTTCCAGGGCGCGCGCGGTGTCGGCCGGGGCCGCGCTCGCAAGCAGTGGTGCGGTCAGGGCCGCGAGTGCGCAAAGCAGTATCGAACGCATGGGAAGGCGCCGCAGGGTAGGTGCAGCGAGTCTGCTGACCCGGCGATGGGCGCTTCAGTGGCAAAGGTCACGAACCTGTCGGGAGGTTCGCATCGGCGTTCAGATTTGGCTAACGCGCGCGGCCCGGGGTTGGCCGGGCCGCGACGATCGCTTGAGTTTTCGTGGCGGCGGCGACGCGTCCGGCAACATGCCGGCGCATCGCCCCGCGCCATTGGTCCGCGGTTATTTCTTCACTTGCGGCGTATGCGTCTTCAATGCTTCGGCCAAACCCTTCACGCCCTCCGCGCCGGCCGGCACGCTCACGCTGGAGCCCTTGAAGTCCTCGCCGATGGGCTGGGCGCGGCCGCCCAGGCACTGGGCCAGGAAGCCTTCGGCCACCGCGGTGAAGGCCATCGAATTTTCCGGGCGGTTGAAGCCGTGGCCTTCGTCGGGGAACAGCACGTAGGTGACCGGAATGTTCTTCTTGCGCATCGCCTCGACGATCTGATCGCTTTCGGCCTGATTGACCCGCGGGTCGTTGGCGCCCTGGCCGATCAGCAAGGGCTTGCTGATCTTGTCGACGCGGGTGATCGGCGAGCGTTCGGCCAACAGCTTGCGGCCTTGCTCGGTGCGCGGGTCGCCCATGCGCCGGGCGAACTGTTCGAAGATACTGGCCCAGTAAGGCGGAATGGTCTTGAGCAGGGTTTCCAGATTGGACGGGCCGACGATGTCGACGCCGCACTTGAACGCGTCGGGAGTGAAGGTCAGGCCGACCAGGGTGGCGTAGCCGCCGTAGCTGCCGCCCATGATCGCGGTGTCGTTCTCGGTGGTGACGCCTTGCTTGACCGCCCAGGCCTTGGCGTCGATCAGGTCGTCGTGCATCTTGCCGGCCCATTCGCGGTCGGCGGCGTTGATGAAGTTCTTGCCGAAGCCGGTGGAGCCGCGGTAGTTGACCCGCAACGAGGCGTAGCCGCGGTTGGCCAGCCACTGCGCGTAAGCGTTGTAGCCGTAATAGTCGCGCGCCCACGGACCGCCGTGCACGAACAGCACCAGCGGCACCGGCCGGTCGGCCTTGCCGTCGTTGTCGGCGTCGGCGTTCTTGGGCAGGGTCAGGTAGCTCACCAGGGTCTTGCCGTCGCGCGCGGCGATCTCCACCGGCCACATCGCCGCCAGCGGCGCGCCTTCCAGCTTCGGTCGGGTGGCGAACAAACGGGTGAGCTTGCCCTGGCCGCCGCGGTCGTAGCGGTACACCAGCGCCGGTTGTTCGGCCGCGCTGTAGCCGACGATCCAGGTCTTGTCGTCGAGGGTGCGCGAGACCACGCCGAACTCGCCGGGGCCGAGCTGCTTTTGCAGATGCTGCAGGTCGCCGGCGATGCTCGGGTCGAGCGCCTTCCACTGGTTGCGCAGGTAGTTGACCGATGCGGCCTGGACCTTGCCGGTGTTCGGATCGCTCAGCAGTTCGCCGACGTCGGCGCGGGCGTCTTCCAGCAGCAGGGTTTTGTTGCCGTCGGCGTCGATCGCGTACAGCGCCGCGGTGTCGCGGCCGCGCGCATCGGTGGCGTAGAGGATCTTGCCGTCGTCGCTGTAGCCGTCGAACTCGGTGGTCTGGCTGTCTTCGAAGGGAACCGTGTCGACCACCTTCCAGCCCTTGCCGTCGGCGGCCAGCAGCTCCGCGCCGCCGTCCTCGCGCGAACGGGTGGCGCGGCCGACCTTGAAATCGCCGTCGGCCAGATAGCCCGACAGCCGGTCCTTGTTTTCGTACACCAGCTCGCGCTTGCCGCTGCCCAGGTCGACCCGGTACAGGTCGTGCCATTTGCCGTCGCGGTCGTTCATGCCGACCAGGATCGCGTCGGCGTGGCGGTGCGAGAGCCGGACCACGCTGGCGCGGGTCTTGGGGTAGGGGGTGAGGTCGCGCGCCGCGCCGGCGCCGCCGACGTCGACCGCGTACAAGTGGAAGTTCTCGTCGCCGCCGGTGTCGCGCAGGTACAGCAAGGTGCCGCTGCGATAGCTCCAGAAGTATTGGCGGATGCCGCGGGCGCTGTCCTGGGTGATCGCGCGCGCCTGTTCGGGTTTGTCGGCCGGCGCGACCCACACGTTCATCACCCCGTTCAGCGGCGCCAGCCAGCTCAGGTAGCGGCCGTCGGGACTGATCGTGGCCGAGCTGCGTTCAGGGTTGCCGAACAGGGCCGAGCGCGGGATCAGTTCGGCATCGGCGGGGGCGGCGAAAGCGGGCGCGCCCAGGGCGCAGACGGCCAACGCCAGCGCCAGCGGCGCGGACTTGAACAGGGGCGCCGCGCGACGTGCGGCTTGGATGCGCGCGGCGCGCGGGCAGGCGGGACGGGCTGAACTCATGAGAACTCCACTCCATTGGGATGCAGGCTGCATCGGGGATACAGGGCGCAAGCGGGCGGTTGCAGCCGGCCGAGCATGTGCGGCCGGCGCGCGGGCCGGGCAGTGCCGAAGGCCATGCGCGCCGGGTCCGCCGGCGTTGTTGCGATCGCGAAACAAGCCTCGGGCATCCTCTTGGACGCTGCCGGCTTAGACTGCCGACAGAGCCTTGGAGCCCTTGCGGCATGGCCGTTTTGGCCCCCTGTCGGCGTTAGTTGCTCAGACCAGGTGCTATCCTGCCGGCAAGGCTCTACAGGACGTGGGGTGCGGGGAGAATGCGATGAATCGCGACACGGCGGCGCCTACCCTGGGCCGTGAAACCGACAATGCGACGGTGACCGCGGCGCCGACGGACGCGGCGATGGCGGTGCTCACCCCGGGCGAATTCGAACTGTTCGCCGAGATCGGCCGCCCGCGTCGGATCGAAGCCGGTCAAGTGCTGTTCCGTCGCGGCGAGCTGGGCACCACCATGTTCGTGATCGCGCGCGGCGCGATCGTCCTGGACTTCGGCGACGACCTGGTCACCAAGCGCCTGAGCGTGCGCGAATTCTTCGGCGAGCTGGGCCTGCTGATCGGCGACCACGCCCGCAGCGCCGACGCCATCGCCGCCACCGACGGCTTGCTGGTGGAACTGCGCCATGAAGAATTCCAGCGCCTAGTCGATCGCGACCCGTCCCTGGTTTCGTATTTCCTGCGCCGCGCGATCATGCGCGTGGTGCTCAACGAACAAAGCCTGATCCGCCGTCTGCGCCGCCGCAACCAGGACCTGGAAGCCGCGCTCGACAGCCTGTACGCCACCACCCACCAGCTCAACCAGACCGAAGAGCTGATCCGCACCGACGACCTGACCGGCCTGTACAACCGCCGCGGCCTGACCCTGCACCTGCAGGAGGCGCGCGCGCTGGGCATGGCCGAGACCATGGGCCTGGTGCTGATCGACTGCGACCGCTTCAAGCAGGTCAACGACGACCACGGCCATCTGGCCGGCGACCGGGTGCTGCAGAGCGTGGCCAACATCCTGCGTTCGGTGGCCGGCGCCGAGGACATCGCCTGCCGCCTGGGCGGCGATGAGTTCTGCCTGCTGGTGGCCGCGCGCACCCGCCAGGACGTGATGCGCTTCGCCGACTTCATCGTCCACACCGTGCACGGCTTGCTGGAAATTCCGCAGTCGCCGCCGACCATCTGCCCGGTCAGCGTCGGCGCCTGCCTGGTCAGCGCCAAGCACGAGTGGAACGACTGGTACGCGCACGCCGACGCCGCGCTTTATCAGGCCAAGCGCCTGGGCGGCAATCGGGTGCAATGGCAGGACGCCGAACTGACTCCGGCGTGAGCCGCGAAGACAAGGATGCCGCGATGAACGACGCCCACCGTCCCCATGCCGAAGGTCCGCAGCTGCGCACCCTGCTGCTGACCGATCTGTGCGATTCGACCACCCTGGTCGAACGCTTGGGCGACGGTCCGGCCGCCGACCTGTTCCGCGAACACGACCGGCTGGTGCTGGTGTTGCAGCAGCGTTGGCGCGGCCGCTTGATCGACCGTTCCGACGGCCTGCTGCTGTTGTTCGAGCGGCCCATCGACGGCCTGGGTTTCGCCCTGGACTACGCCCGCGGCCTGCGCGAGCTCGGCGCCTCGCGCAAGCTCGACCTGAAGGCGCGCGCCGGCCTGCACGTGGGCGAGGTGCTGACCTGGCGCAACAGCGATGAAGCGGTGAAAGTCGGCGCCAAGCCGGTGGAAGTCGAAGGCCTGGCCAAACCGATGGCCGGCCGGCTGATGGCGACCGCGCGCCCCGGCCAGATTCTGCTGTCGGCGGTGGCCGAGCCGCTGGCCCACCGCGCCGCGCGCGAACTGGGCGAGCGCGGCCAGCAACTGCTGTGGAAATCGCACGGGCGCTGGCGCTTCAAGGGCGTGCCCGAGCCGCAGGAAATCTATGAAGTCGGCGAGCCCGGGATCGCCCCGCTGCGCGCGCCGCCGAACGGGCCCAAGGCCTGGCGCGATGTTCCGCTGTGGCGGCGTCCGGCCGCGCTGGTAGCCGAGGTCGCGGTGTTGGCCGCGGTCGGCACCGGCGTGTGGCTGGCGACCCGTCCGCAACCGGCGATCGCCTTCGGCCAACGCGACTGGGTGGTGGTCGGCGATCTGCGCAACCTCACCGGGCAGAGCGTGCTCGACGATTCGCTGGAGCAGGCCTTCCGCATCAGCCTGGAACAATCGCGCTACGTCAACGTGCTGTCGGACCTGAAAGCGCGCGACACGCTGGAACGCATGCGGCGCAAGCCCGGCACCTTGCTCGACCGCGCGGTGGCCTCGGAAATCGCCCTGCGCGACGGCGCGCGCGCGGTGATCCTGCCGACCGTGGCCGAAGTCGGCGGCCGGGTTCGGGTCAGCGCGGAAGTGATCGACCCGCACACCCAGACCACGGTCTACGCCGAGTCCGCCGACGGCAGCGGCGCGGGTTCGACCTTGAGCTCGATCGACACGGTCACCGCCGGCCTGCGCGAGAAACTCGGCGAAGCGATGCAGTCGATCGAACGCGATTCCGAGCCGTTGCCGAAGGTCGCTACCGGCAATCTGGATGCGCTGCGTTCGTATGCGTTGGGCCTGAAGGCCTACGCCAGCCGGCAGTACCCGGAAGCCTTGCAGTACTTCCAGCGCGCCATCGAGATCGACCCGAAATTCGCCCTGGCCTACCTGGGCGCCTTGCGGGTGCATGCCGGCGCGGTCGACAGCCGCATGGGCCGGCCGTTCCTGGACAAGGCGGTGGCGCTGCGCGATCACCTGCCGCCGCGCGATGCCCTGTACCTGGACGGCTGGGTCGCCGAATTCGGCCCGCATCCGAGCACCCAGGCGCCGGCCAAGTGGAAATTGCTCGCGACCTTGTACCCGGACTATTACGGCGGCCACTACAACTACGCGTGGTCCTCGTTCCTGGTCAACGATTTCGGCGAGGCCTTGCGCTTCGCCAAGGCCGCCTCGGTGCCGCAGAACGCGTTCCGCGGCAATGCGGTGGAATTGACCGCGCGGGTGCAGTTGGCGCAGGAACAGCACAGCGCGGCGCTGCACAGTTTCGAACAGGCCGAGACCATCGAGCGCTACGGCCCCAACCGACGTCACGCCGCGGCCTTGGCGGTGATGGGGCGGTTCAAGGAAGCCGAGGCGCTGCTGGGCAAGCTGCCCACCGGCACTTTGCTCAAGGCCGACGTCACCAACGAGTTCGAGCGGATTTCGGTGCCGGTCGATCAAGGCCAATGGGACCGCGCCGGCGAAGTCGCCAACCGCGCCGCCGAAGCCGCGCGCAAGGCCACGCCCTTGCTGGCCGATGAGTTCGAACTGATCCGCTTGTCGGTGCAGTCCTTGCGCAAGCCGCGTTCGGTGGAAGGCGCGCGTTTCGAAGCGGTGCTGCGCACCTCGCTGGACGGCGCCCGCGATGTCGACAACCGCGACCGCAATGTTCAACTGTTCCACGCCCTCACCGCCGCGTACCTGAGCCAGCGCGAAGGCCAGAGCGAGGTCGCGGCGCGCTGGTTGCCGGAGTTGGCCAAGGTCTCGGACCAGATCGACGACCCGATGGCCAAGCAACTGCTGCGGGTGGTGCGGGCCGGGCAGCTGCGTCTGCAGGGCAAGCCGCAGGAGGCGGTGGCCTTGCTGCGCCCGCTGCTGGCGGACGGGCGCGAACTGTTCCAGGTGCGGGTGGCGCTGCGCGATGCCTTGCTCGCGGGGGGCCAGACCGAGCAGGCCGAGCGCGAATCCAAGTGGATCGCCGGCCACCGCGGCCGCGCTTATATGGAAGTCGCCGGCGATCTGGTGTTGCAGACGATCAACGTCGCCGACACCAACACCGCCGCAGCCGCGATCAAGCGCTGAGGAGTTTGGCGGTCCGGGCTCCCCAGGCCCGGACGCCGGCGGCGCGGTAGCCGCGCCGATGCTGCCTTCGCGCCAGCCGCCGGAGGTGTCCGGCGGCCGCGCGGCCGATCAGGAACTCGACGACCCGTCGGGATTGTTCTTGAGGAAGTCCCCGACCCGGCCGGCTTCGAACGCGTGCGGGTTGTTGTGATTGCCGCCGGCGGTCAAATGGCGCTGCAGTTCCGCGCGCGCGGCCAGGATCTCCTCCTTGGACGCGATCTGTCGGGTGATCATGCAGGCGAAGGCCGGAGCGGCTTCTTCGCCGGTGCTGCGGGCCGCCGCCTTTTCGCTGGTCAGCGGCGCCTGGTAGCCGAGTTCGGCCAAGGCCGCGGCGGGATTCTTGTGGAAAGACTCGCGGAAGCCGTCGTTGCTGCTGAGCAGGTCGAGCAGCTTGTCGACGATGGCCGGGTCGAGCCCCGGGTGGCCGGATGAATTTGTCATGATGTGGTTCCATTCCCCTGTGCTATGCCCACTCGGGGCGTGACGAACGTCGAATCTAACCCTGAGGGGTTAACGAGACAACCACGCGAAACAGGTCAGCGCGGTGACCGCGAATGTTCGCGGCCGACATCGAGGATGATCATGGCTGCGCCAAGGGTTCGTCGCCATGGCACCCAAAAGGCATTTAGTGGACGTGTACACGCCGATCCGAACGCCGTTCGCGCCATCCGCGCCGCGTTATCCTGAACGGCGTTGCGGTCCGCGCCAGTCGCGTGCCGCGTGCTCAGCGTCGGCCCACGGGCCGGCCCATCGGTCGGCAAGGAAAAACTGAATGCGAATCCGTCGTTGCGCGATCGTGTATCTGGAGCCGCGCGAAGAGGTCGCCTTCGATCTGAATTCGCTGCTCGACGGCGGCGCAGGGTTGCGTCGCAGCCGGCGCTGGCTGGCGGTGACCGCGCATCTGGATGGCGAGGTCGAAGTCGACGCGCGCCAGCGCGAATGGCTCGGGCGGATCGGCCCGGTCGCCTGGTGCGAGCGCGATGAGTTGCCAGAGCACGAACACGAGCACGAGCGGGCGCTCGACCTCGCCGCGATCGACCGCCTGCTCGAACTCGGCCTGCTGATCGCCCAAGACCAGCCGGCCTACGCCGCCCAGCGCGAACGCGACGAAGCCGTGCGCGGCGCCTACTGGTGGCCGGCCGCGGCGATCGCCCATCGCTTCGGGCGTTGGCAGGGGATGGACAGCGCCGCGGCGATGGAAGCCGGACAGATGAGCACCGCCGCCGAGATCCGGAAAAAGCTCGGCGCGCCGCCGCCGCACGTGGTCGAGCGGTGCGCACCGCAGCAGCGCCAAGCCTTGCCGCGGGCGGAGGACGGCGAGTTCGAGCGCCTGCTCGCGCGCCGCGCCACCTGCCGCAACTTCGACGGCGCGCGCGCGCTGCCGCAAGCGCTGTTCGCGCGGATGCTGCAGCGGGTGTTCGCCGCGCGCGCGCAGGTGCGGGTGCAGGACGACACCGTCTTTCTGAAGAAGCTCACCCCGTCCGGCGGCGGCCTGCACGCTACCGAGGCCTATTTGATCGTGCAGAACGTCGAAGGCGTGGCCGCGGGCTTGTATCACTACCATCCCACCGAACACGCGCTGGAACCGATGCCGCCGCCGTCGCAGCCGCTGGCCGAATTCGCCGCGCTGGCCCTGGCCGGCCAGCACTGGTTCGCCGACGCGCCGGTGCTGGCGGTGCTGGCGCCGCGTTACGCGCGCAGCTTCTGGAAGTACCGCGACCATGCCAAGGCCTACCGCGCGCTAGTGCTGGACGTCGGCCATCTGTCGCAGACGCTGTACCTGAGCGCGACCGAGCTGGAACTGGGCGCGTTCGTGACCTCGGCGATCAACGAGGTCGATATCGAGCGCGCCTTCGGCCTGGATCCGTTGGTCGAAGGGCCGTTGGCGATCTGCGGCTTCGGTTGGCGCGCCGAACGCATGCGCACCGCCGAGTTCGATCCGGCCGGCGCGGTGTGGACCCGTATCGGCGAGGCCGGACAAGATTAGGCGCCGGCGGCGCACGGCAAGGCCAGGCGGCGAACCGCGTCAATATCGACCGCGTGGTCCGCTGGCATGCTTGGCTTCGATGGCGCGTGTGCTTGCCTCGCCGCGAGCCGGTTTCTTTCGTCCAATTCAGGAAGCGATGTCATGTGGCCCGACCGCCGTATCCAGGATCTGTTCGCAGTCGCGCTGCCGATCGTGCAAGCGCCGATGGCCGGCGCCCAACTGGCGGAGCTGGCGATCGGCGCGGCCCAGGCCGGCGCATTGGGTTCGCTGCCGTGCGCGATGCTGACCCCGCAACAAGTGCGCGAGCAATACGCGGCGTTCCGCGCCGCCGCCAGCGACGCGCCATTGAATCTCAATTTCTTCTGCCATCGGCCGCCGCAAGACGACCCCGCGCGCGAGCACGCCTGGCGCGAACGTCTGGCCGGTTACTACCGCGAGTACGGGCTCGACCCGGCGATGCCGGTTGCGGCGAGCTCGCGCGCGCCGTTCGATCCGGCCTGGTGCGAACTGGTCGAGGAACTCAAGCCGCGGGTGGTGAGCTTCCATTTCGGCCTGCCCGAGGCGGGCTTGCTCGATCGGGTCCGCGCCAGCGGCGCGCGCATCGTGTCCTCGGCGACCAGCGTGGAAGAAGCGCTGTGGCTGGAGCAGCGCGGCTGCGACGCGATCATCGCCCAAGGCGCCGAGGCCGGCGGCCACCGCGGTGTTTTCCTGCGCGATGAGGTGTCGACCCAAACCGGGTTGTTCGCGCTGCTGCCGCGAGTGGCCGACGCGGTGCGGGTGCCGGTGATCGCCGCCGGCGGCATTTTCGACGCGCGCGGCATCGCTGCCGCGTTCGCCTTGGGCGCCGCCGCGGTGCAGATCGGTACTGCGTACCTGTATTGCCCGGAGGCGAAGATCTCGCCGCTGCACCGGCAAGCGCTGCTGGCCGGGCAGGGCGATGACACCGCGCTGACCAATGTGTTCACCGGCCGTCCCGCGCGCGGCATCGTCAATCGCCTGATGCGCGAGGTCGGACCGATCTCGGCGCTGGCGCCGGCGTTTCCGCTCGCGGGCGGGGCGCTGGCGCCGCTGCGGGCCAAGGCCGAAACCGTCGGCGCCGACGGGTTCATGCCGTTGTGGTCGGGGCAGGCGCGGGCGGCGCACTCGCTGTCCGCACGCGAGCTGACGTCCAAACTCGCGCACGACGCGTTGGCGTTGTTGCAGTCTCGCGGGCGCTGATCGTTCGGCGTGGCGGCCGGCTGCGCCACGGCGGTCGGATGCGCGCAGTCGATCTCAGGCGCTGGCCTGCCAGTGCTCGCGCACCAGCGGGTTGAACTCGCTCCAGCGTTCTTCCGGGAAAAAGATCCGCGCGCCTTCCAGTTCGACGCGTTTGCGCGTGCCGGGGATCGCATCGGCCAGCCAGTGCGACCACTTCAGATCGAAGTAGACGTCATCGGTGCCCCAGGCGATCAGGGTCGGCGCGCGCAAGGCTTTCAGCTGCGGCTCGATCCGCAAGGTGTGGGCCGGATCGAACTCGGCCAGGAACCGGCGGAAGTCGGCCAAACGCTGCTCGCTGCGCAGCAACGGCAGCAGATAGGTATCGATGGTCGCGTCGGCGAGTTGCTCCGGCCGTTCGTAAGCCGGTCCCAGCGCCTGCGGCGAGCGGTACACGTTCTTGTCGGCCTGCATGGCTTGCAGCGTATCGCCCAAGCCGCCGGCCGCCGCCATCGCCAGGAACGGTTTGAACGCTTCTGGCGGCCAGTTGTCGTGGGTATCGCAATTGGTCAGCACCAGGCTGCGCACCCGTTGCGAATGCAAGGCGGCGAAGATCTGGGCGACTCCGCCGCCGCTGTCGTTGCCGACCAGGTCGACCCGGTCGATGCCCAGCGCGTCGAGAAACTCGACCAGCATCTGCGCGTTGGCGGTCACCGATACGTCTTGGTCGGGCGCGATCTCGGTATCGCCGTGAGCGAGCAAGTCCACCGCGATGCAGCGCCGGGCATCGGACAATCCCGCCAACTGATGCCGCCACAGATGCCCGTTCAACAGCACCCCGTGCACGAACAAGGCCACCGGACCCTCGCCGCGTTCGCGATAAGCGATGCGTCCGGACGGGGTGCTCACGCTGCCGCGGGCGAACGCCGGCGCGTCGTTATTGAAACCGTTGCCGTCCATGGTTCAGCCCTTCTCCGGCGCGGCGGCCGATGCGTAGGCTTCGTTGAGCTTCTGCGCGCATTCGTCGCAGCACACCTCGACGGTCTTGCCGCCGATCCGAACCTGGAAGGAATTGTCGTCGAGCGGGCAGTCGCACGCCGCGCAAGTTTTCTCGGCCATGATGGTCTCTCCTGTGCGCCCTGGATTGGGCGAGCTCAGTAGGCCACCGCGCGGCGCGGGCCGCTGTCGGAAAATTTAGCGATCGCGCCCGGCGCGCATTCAGCCGGGCACGGCGCGGCTCAGCGATGCAGCGCCGACTGGCGGAACTCGGTCGGCGAGCGCCCGTAGGTTTGTTGGAACGCGGCGCTGAAATGGCTGTGGCTGGAGAAGCCCAGGTCCTGGCTCAGCGCGCTCAAATCCTCGTATTCGCCGAGCAAATCCAGGGCACGGGCCAGGCGCAGGCGCAACTGGTAGCGATACAGCGGCAGGCCTTCCACGCGCTGGAACACCTGGGTCAGATACACCGGCGACACCCCGACTTCGGCGGCGATCTCGGCCAGCGCCCAGCGCCGCGACAGGTCGCTGGCCAGCACCAGCTTGGCGCGCTCGACCAGTCGCTGTTGCCCGGCGGTGGAACCGGCCGCGTGCGCAGTGCGTGGGCCCAGTGAGCGGGTCACCAAGGTCAGCGCCAGGCTCTCGCCCTCCAGCGGCTCGGCGATGCGCTCGCGCAGGCTGTGGCGCAGCAGCATCACCAGGGCCTGTGCGCGCGGGTCGATCCGCAGCCGCGGCAGCCGGAACCGCAGCGGCTCGCCGTCCTGCAGCAAGTCCTTGGGCGCCAGTTCGCGCAGCATCGGCTCCTGCACGGTCAGCGCCAGACTGGCGTCGCCGCCTTCGATGGGGTGGCTGATCCGGTAGACCTCGCCGACGTTGAAGAACAGCACCTGGCTGTTCTCGGCCACGGTCAGGTTGTCGCCGACGTGGCGCACGTACACGCCGCGGTAGGGGAACACCAACTGGGTTGCGTCGGCGCGCTCCTCCTCGCTCATATGCCGGCACAAGCCCGGGCAATAGACATCGCGCACGGCGACCGTCGGCGTCTGCAGCAGCGTGTGGATGGTGAATTCGGACATGCGCGCAGGTTCGGAAGGGACTGCCGGCGGCGTGGCGATCGCCCGCCGCCGCGGCCGTGGCGCGACTATAGCCCACCGCCGCGGGCGAGGAAGCGGCGGCGTATCCGGCGCCGCGGCGATCTTCGTGGGTCCGGCGCGCTTGGCCGGCATGCAGCTCCGCGTCGTCGCGCTGTGGTTGCGCGCGGCGGCATCGCAACGCGATTTAATGCCGATAACGGCCAGAGCGATGAATGCGTCGATGAATGCATCAACGATGAAACATCGCACAGACCGTCGTTGGAACGAGTCGGTGTTGCTTGCGCATCGCCGCCGGCGCGAGCGTTTCGCGCAAACCATCGAAGTGAGCGCCTTCGCGCGTCCGATCGGCCGCCGACAAAGCGGGCGTCGCTCGTGCAATGTGCAAATTTATTCCGATGATTTATCACACGACAAACGTGTCGCCTGTCGCGTTAGTGCCGTTAATTGCTACAGGATCGCGCTATTTTTCGTGGGTCTTAGAATGAATCGGGCCAATCGCAATGTGGCACGGTTAATGTGCCGATCTATTGATTTTCTTGGCTTATTTGATTCAGTCCGCAAGCAAAACGGATGAGTACGGTGACGTAATTCGTCGCATCCGATGGTGTCAAAAAACGTCGCCGCCATATGCTGCAACGTAACTTGACGATCAAAAAAAATCATGGAAAGGTTCCTGCGCAAGTAGCGATGCCGGGCATGGCGCGAAATTCGACAATCGATTTTGCGAGCTAAAAACAAGGCATTTTTGCTACTCAGGAAGCTGCATGGAGAGCGCTTCGCCACACCGGGGGGATTCTTCAATGCGGTTTGGCCCAGTCGACGGACCTCGCGTCCGAAGGCTGATCAATGTGTCACCAAAACGTTAAAGGAGAATTCCTATGAAGCGTGTTCTGAAGCTCCAGCGCCTGGCCCTGGACGACACCAACTCCATCCTCGGCAGCAGCACCGGCAGCTCGACCAGCCATTGCTGCAACGGCTCGGTCCAAGAGCTGCCGGAGTAAGCGTTTGAGGTAACCGGAGCAGTGGTGTGCACGCCACTGCTCTCCTCAAGCCGTTTGTCGAAGGCTCGCTGCGCAAGGCAACACCGTCGGTATCCCAACACGGCATCGCCGATGTTCTCGCGATGCTCGATCCGCTTCATTCAACGCGGGCCGGTGCGATATTCAGGCCCTCGCATAGGGAAATGCGCATGCTCGGCCGCAAGAGATCGCTACGCGAAGCCCGTCATATCGACAAAGTGTTCTTCATGGGCGCCGACGATCGCTTCTACGAGCCGGTCTACTCGCACTATCAGCCCACCGCCGAGCTGCTCGATCTGGTCGAGCCGATGCTGCAGGCCCAGCAACCACGCTGGGAAGCGCAACGCTCCGGCGTGTGGTCGCATGTCACCCCCGCACCCGGCACCAAGCCGATCCTGCTGCCCAAGCAAGGCTGGAAGATCCATGTCTCGGCGAACGAGGGTAACTGCCGCGACATCCTGATCAAGGTCGCCACGCTCGCGCTCGAGCACCGGGTCCCGTTCAAGTTCGCCAACGACATCAACACGATGAAGTTGATGACCTCCAAGCGCTGGAACCGCGGCGGCTCGGGCAAGTTCATCACCCTGTATCCGCCGACCGACGAAGAATTCCATCGCTTCATCGAGCTGGCCTACCAGGCGCTCAAGGACGACGTCGGCTCTTACATCCTCTCGGACAATCGCTACAAGGATTGCCGCTGCCTGTACTACCGCTACGGCGGCATCATCCCGGTCAACCGGCTCGACTACATGGGGCGGCAGATCCCGATCCTGATCTCGCCCGAAGGCGAGGAGGTCGTCGACCGCAGAGCCCCGTATTTCGAAACACCGCCGTGGGTGTCCGATCCGTTCCCCAGCGATGAGCCCGAGCAGGACGACGAGGAAATGACCCTCAACGAGGGCCGCTTCGTGGTCAACAGCGCGTTGGGATTCTCCAACACCGGCGGCGTGTATCTGGCCACCGACACCACCACCGGCATCGAGGTGGTGATCAAGGAAGCCCGGCCGCACGTCGAGCTGGCCGCCAACGGCCGCGATGCCACCAGCCGCTTGCTGCAGGAAGAAAAAATCCTGCGGATTCTCGGCGACTCCGGCGTCTCGCCGCAGTTCGTGGCGACGTTCTGGGACTGGGAAAACTTCTATCTGGTCGAAGAGCGCCTGGACGCCCACGACATGCGTGCGGTGATGCTGATGCACACGCCGCTGCTGCGGGTCAATCCGAGCGTTGAAGACAGCGAAGCGTTCTATGGCGTGTGCAAGGGCATCTTCGTCAGTCTGCTCAAGGCGCTGGATCTGATCCACGCCAAGGGCCTGGTGATCGGCGATCTGTCGCCGATGAACATCCTGGTCGACAAGGCCAGCATGAGCGTGCGCATCATCGATCTGGAAGCGGCGTTCCAGCCCGCGGTCGACGATCCGCAGGACATCCACACCCCGGGCTTCCGTTCGGCGACCAAGGGCCGCAAGAAGGACAGCACCTACCAGGACGACATCTACGCGATCGCCGCGATCATGATGTACAGCATGTTCCCGATCGTGGCCATGGCCTACATCCGCGACGATCTGTTCACCGAAGTCCTGCCCGAAGTGGTGGCCGACATCGGTTGGGCCAACACGCCGTATCAGCAAGTCATCCAGGGGCTGGCCAAGAACGCGCTCAGCTGCAGCGAAGCGGTGGCGTTGCTGGAAGGTCCGGCGACGTTCGAAACGCCGTATCGCGCGCGGACATCGGCGCCGGCGCTGTCCTCGGCGGACGCCTGCCGCGAACTGGCCGGTTTCATCACCAGCCATTACCGGCTGGAAGAGCTGTACTCGCTGTTCCCGGTCGATCCGTTCGGCGGCCACACCAATTCGCTGGGCTTCGGTTTCGGCGCGTCGGGCATCGTCCATTCGCTGCGCAAATGCGGCGTGGACGTGCCGCAGCAGGCGCTGGATCGTTATCGCGCCGAAATCGCCGCGCTCGACCCGGGCGCGATTCCGCCCGGCTTTCTCACCGGCGCCGCCGGCATCGCCTGGGCGTTCTTCGATGCCGGCGATGCGCAGTCGGGCCGGCGCTTCATGGATTACGCCAACGCCAGCGCGCTGCTGCGCGAACACCACTCGCTTTACTACGGTATGGCCGGCGTCGGCATGGCCAATCTGGCCGCGTACCGCGCCACCGGCGAGTCGGCTTACCTGGAGGCCGCCACCGCCTTGGCCAAGACCCTGGCCGCGAGCGCGATCGAAGACGAAAGAGGCCTGCATTGGCAGGACGACGGCGCGGTCAGGCTGGGATTCGGCTACGGCCAGAGCGGCGTGGCGCTGTTCTTCCTGCGCCTGTCGCAGGTGCTCGGCGACGCGAGCTGGCGCGAGCTGGGCGGCAAGGCGCTCGACTACGATCTGTCGTTCGCCTTCGAGCTCGAACCCGGCATCGACACCTTCGCCTGCGACCCGGAAGAGAAGAGCACCTACGAGCACTACATCGAGCAAGGCAGCGCCGGCATCGCCAAGGTCGCGATCCGCTACGGGCGCTGGGACCGGCTCGACCGCATTCTGGCCGACGTGCACCGCAAGTACTCGGGCTTCCCGGGGCTGATCTACGGCCTGACCGGGTTCGTCGACGTGCTGATCGATGCCTACCGGTACTCGGGCGACGAAAAATACCTGCGGATGGCGCAGCGCCCGCTGCAGGGGCTGTCGGACCTGTATCTGTTCCAGAAAGACGACGGTTACGCGACCCCCGGCGAGAACCTGTTCCGGATATCCTGCGACTACGCCACGGGCGTGGCGGGGGTGATGAAGACGCTGCATCGGCACGCGCATCTGACGCCGGATGAGTTCTGTCTGGATGAACTCGACGAACCGGCCGTCGATTCGCGCACCGTGCCGCCGGCATCGCGCCCTGAGCCGGTTCAGGCCGATACCGCAGAACATCGGTCCGCGTGAAGCGAGAGGTCGTCGTGGGGGTAGCCGCAGTCCAGCCTCAGCCTTCGGCGTTGCGCGGTTTCGCCAGGATCCTGGGCAAGTTCCGCACCGAGTACGCGGGCGTCACCCTGTGCGCGGCCCTGGTCGGCGGCGCGGAGGGTTTGCTGCACCCGCTGTTGATGAAGGCGATATTCGATGAGGCCTCCAGCCGCGCGGATTTCGGCCGCTTCGTCTATCTGGTGCTCGGCTATCTGGCGCTGGGGCTGACCCTCAACGTATCGATCTACCTGCTGTCGCTGTGGCAGCTGCGGCTGGACAACAAGATCGTCCGCCAGGTCAGCGCCGACCTGCTGCGCGCCTACTTCAGCAAGGATTACCGCGACGTGCTGCGCCAGGGCAGCGGTCATTACGTCGCCCGGATCCGTTCCGACGTCAAGGACGGCGTGGTGCCGATGCTGACTTTGGTGCGGACCATCGCGGTCAAGGCGGTGACCTTCCTTGCCCTGGTCTCGGTGCTGATCTTCATTTCCTGGCAGGCGTTCCTGATCTTGTCGGCGATCATTCCCATCGCCACCGTGGTGAGCCTGGTGGTGGGCAAGAAGATCCGCGGGCTGACCAACATCGAGCGGACCAAGGAAGCCTCGCTGCTGGACGCGCTGGTCAAGTCGGTGGACGCGTTCAAGATGGTCTGCAGCTTCGGTCTGGCGCCGAAGACGCTGGGCACGTTCTCCCGCAACATGGACGACGTGCTGGACTCCAGCTACAAGAAGTTCCGCGTGATCAAGCTGCTGCAAGGCGCCAGCGATCTGACGATGGTGATCTGCGATGTCTGCTCGATCTTCGTCGGCGCGCTGTTCGTGTTCCGCAAGCAGATGACGCTGGGGTCGTTCATCGCCTTCATGAACGCGTTCTGGCGTTCGGCGACGACCCTGATCGAAATCTTCCGCCAGTGGGCGGAGCTGCACAGCCACGCCGCCACGCTCGGCCGGGTGGTGGCGTTCATGGACGAACTGCCGACCGCGCCGTATCACCGCACCGGCAGCGCGGTGGTGGCGAGCGCGATCAGCTACGGCTACAACGACGCCGCCCAGCCGGTGATCGCGGAGTTCTCGATGCGGGTGGAGCCCGGCAAGCGCGCGCTGGTGGTCGGTCAGAACGGCGCCGGCAAGACCACCCTGGCCAACATCCTGTCCGGGTATCTCTCGCCGTCGCGGGGCCAGCTCGAACTGCCGGAACGGATCAGCGCGGTGACCCTGCCGGTGGCGTTCCCGCCGATCAAGGTCCGCGATCTGGGCGCGGAGGACGGCTTGCTGACGCTGTTCGGCATCGACGATGCGGATATTCTCGACGCCTTCCCCGAGCAGTTGTCGGCGGGGCAACAGCAGAAGTTGTCGCTGGCGCTGGCGCTGTCGAAAGACGCCGATCTGTACATCCTCGATGAGCCCCTGGCCAATCTGGACGTGCGCAGCCGGTCGATCGCGATGGCGGAGATCCAGCGGCGCACCCGCGGCAAGATTCTGGTGATCATCATGCACGGCGCCGACGAATACCGTCCCCTGTTCGATCAAGTGCATGTGCTGGGCGAAGACGCCTCGTACGCGCAGCCGGCGCACGACGCCGCCGCGGTGTGTTGAGCCGTATGCGCCACGCACGGTCGCATCGGGCATCGCCGGTCGGACATCCGCCGTACGCGGCAACGGCGCGCGGCGCGCACCAACCGAAGGAGTGCTTCCAGGCATGCTCGCCTATTATGTGAAAGTGGCTTTGCACAACACCCGGCGCAACAAAGCGCTGACGTTGTTGATGGTGCTGGCGATCGCCGTCGGCATCGGCGCGAGCATGACGACCTTGACGGTGATGCATCTGTTGTCCGGCGATCCGCTGCCGGGCCGCAGCCAGAACCTGTATTACCCGCAGGTCGACGTCAACCCGGAATCGAAGGGCCGCGAGCCGCTGGACATGCTCGACTACCGCACCGCGATGGATCTGTGGAGCGCCAAGCGGGCCGATCGCCAGACCATGGTGACCAACAGTCAGGTCAAGCTGCGTGCGCCCGATTCGCAGCTGCCGTCGTTGATGCTGTCGATGTCGTCGGTCACCGCCGATTTCTTCGCGATGTTCGACGTGCCGTTCCAGTACGGCCAAGCCTGGAGCCAGGACGACGACGCGGGGCGCTCGCGGGTGGTGGTGATCTCTTCGAGCTTGAACGAAAAGCTGTTCGGCGGCCGCAACAGCGTCGGCCAGACGCTGCGGGTCGGCGATTCGAGCGTGCGGGTTGTCGGCGTTCTGGCGCCGTGGCGGCCGTCGCCGCTGTTCTACAAGGTTCGCGGCGGCCGCTTCGCCGCTGGCGACACCTCCAGCTTCTACGGCAAGTCCGACGACGTGTTCATGCCGTTCTCGGCCAGCCTGGAAGTCAATGCCGGCAACTTCCAGGCGTTCACCTGCTGGGGCACGCCCGAACAGCCCGGCCACCTGGAGAACGCGCCCTGCGCGTGGGTGGCGGTGTGGGCGCAGCTGGACAGCGCGGGGAAGGCGCAGGATTACGCCAGCTTCCTGCGCAACTACGCTGCCGAACAGAAACAACTCGGCCGGATCAAGCACGCCGACAACACCCGGCTGCGCACGCTGATGCAGTGGCTGGACTTCAATCGGGTGGTGCCGAGCGATGTGAAGCTGCAGACGGGCTTGGCGTTCGCGTTCTTGTTGATCTGCCTGACCAACGTGATCGGACTGCTGCTGGCCAAGTTCCTGCGCCACGGCGGCGAGACCGGGCTGCGCCGCGCGCTCGGCGCCACCCGCGCGGCGGTGTTCATCCAGTGCCTGATCGAGTCGGCGGTGATCGGCACGCTCGGCGGCGCGCTGGGTTTGCTGCTGACCTTGCTCGGCTTGCATCTGGTCCGCCGTCAGTCGGTGCCGTATGCGGATTTCGCTTACCTGGACGTGTCGATGTTCTTGTTGACCTTCGCGCTGGCGGTCGGCGCGAGTTTGCTGACCGGCCTGTTGCCGGCGTTGCGCGCGAGCCTGATTCAGCCGGCATCGCAGTTGAAGACGTTGTAGGGGACGCCATGCAGACACATCTGGTCCTTGCCGCGCTGCGCAAGCATCGCCTCGCCACTTTCCTGATCGCCTTGCAGATATCGCTGGCCTGCGCGGTGCTGTGCAATGCCTGCTTCCTGGTCGTGCAACGGCTGCAGGCGATGCGGCTCGACAGCGGCGTGGACGAAACCTCGCTGGCCACGCTCAAGCTGTCCGGTTTCGATCCCAAACAAGCCAGCGACCTCAACGCGCGGGTGGTGCAGGCTCTGCGCGGCGTGGCCGGGGTGCAAGCGGTCAGCACGGTCAGCGCGGTGCCGTTCGGCGAACCGGGGATCCGCGCCGGCGTCATGCTCGATCAGGAGCAGCAGCGCTTCGGCGGGGTGATCGACTTCTACCTCGGCGATGCCGGCGCGATCCAGGCCTTCGGCCTGCGCCTGCTGTCCGGACGCCTGCCGACGCCGGAGGAATACGCGCCGGTGACCCAATACGTCCCGGTCAGCCCGCCGATCCTGATCACCCGCACCCTGGCGGAGCGCTTCTGGCCGGGGCAGAACCCGGTCGGGCAGCAGCTGTGGACCTTGGACACGAGCTTCCGGGTGATCGGGGTGATCGATCATCTGTCGGTGTCGCAGCCGGGCGGCGGCGAAGCCGAGGATCCGGACTGGTCGGTGTTCGTGCCGGCGCTGGCCGGTTCGAATTTCGCCGGCAAATATCTGATCCGCGGCAGCCCGGGCGAGATGGCGCGGATCGTGCGCGAATCCAACCAGGCGGTGCTCAAGGTCGCGCCGGATGCGGTGCTCGATCCGGAACAGAGCCGCAGCGTGTCGGAACTGCGCGAGAGCTATTTCAAGAGCTCGCGGGTGATGGTGAGCCTGTTGATCGGCGTGGTGGTCGCATTGCTGGGGACGACCGCGCTGGGCATCGTCGGACTGGCCAGCTTCTGGGTGACCCAGCGGCGCAAGCAGATCGGCATCCGCCGCGCGCTCGGTGCCAGCCAGGGCGACATCCTGCGTTACTTCCAGATCGAGAATTTCATCATCGTCACGCTGGGCATCGTCGTCGGCATGCTGCTCGCCTACGGCTTGAACCAGGGCCTGATGCGGGTGTACGAACTGCCGCGGCTGCCGTTGTGGTACATGCCGATAGGCGCGGTCATGCTGTGGATCCTCGGCCAGTTGGCCGTGCTGGCTCCGGCGCTGCGGGCATCGGCGATATCGCCGGTGGCGGCGATCCGAGCGGTTTAACCGTCGTCGCCGACCCCGGCCGCCGACGTTTCCATCACCAGTCTTGCAAGGAATCGCTCCATGCTCGAGATGCGCGCTGTTTCCAAAGTATTCCGCACCGAGGAGGTGGAAACCCACGCGTTGCGCTCGCTGGACCTGCACGTGAAGGAAGGCGAATTCGTCGCCGTGACCGGCCCGTCGGGTTCGGGCAAGACCACCTTCCTCAATCTCGCCGGGTTGTTGGAGACCTTCACCTCGGGCACTTACCTGCTCGACGGCGAAGACGTCTCCAGCCTTAGCGACGCGGCGCGCAGCAAGCTGCGCAACCAGAAGATCGGTTTCATCTTCCAGGGCTTCAACCTGATCCCGGATTTGAATCTGTTCGACAACGTCGACGTGCCGTTGTGCTATCGCGGCATGAAGGCGGCCGAACGCCACAGCCGCATCGCCGACGCGCTGACCCGGGTCGGCCTGGGTTCGCGCATGAAGCACTACCCGTCGCAGCTCTCCGGCGGTCAGCAGCAACGCGCGGCGATCGCCCGCGCGCTGGCCGGCAGCCCGCGCTTGTTGCTGGCGGACGAACCGACCGGCAACCTGGATTCGCAGATGGCCAGCGGGGTGATGGATTTGCTGGAGGAGATCCACGCGGCTGGCAGCACCATCGTGATCGTTACCCACGATCGCGACTTGGCCGCGCGTGCGCAGCGCAATGTGCATATCGTCGATGGTCAGACTGCGGATCCGGACTAACGGGTAAAGCGCGAGGCGGCCTGTCGCTGCCGCTTGTCCCTGGCCACCGCGCGTAGTCAGGCCGCGCGACTGGCGCGATCGTTGCGCCGATAGCCGATGGCCTCGGTCAAATGCACGGTGCCGATAGCCTCGCTCCCGGCCAGATCGGCGATGGTCCGCGCCACCCGTTGAATCCGATGCATCGCCCGCGCCGACAATTGCAGGCTGTCGACCGCGCGTTCCAGCAGCTTTCTGTCGGCCTCGCTCAAGCGGCAGTGCGCGTCGGTTTCGGACTGGGTGAGTTGCGCGTTGGTCTTGCCGGCGCGGTCGAACTGGCGTTGCCGCGCCGCGGTCACCCGCGCGCGGATGTCGGCCGAGCATTCGCCGCCGGGTTGGTCCGGGCGCAGCGCCGACGGCGGCAGCCGCGGTACGTCGATGTGCAGGTCGATCCGGTCCAGCAACGGCCCGGAGATGCGCGTGCGGTAACGGCGCACCGCGTCGACGGCGCAATGGCAGCGGCCGCTGCTGTCGCCGGCCCAGCCGCAAGGGCAGGGGTTCATCGCCGCCACCAGTTGGAAGCGCGCCGGAAACTCGGCGCTGCGCGCGGCGCGCGAGACCGTCACCACGCCCGACTCCAGCGGTTCGCGCAGCACTTCCAGCGCTTGCCGTTGCCACTCGGGCAGCTCATCGAGAAACAGCACGCCCTGATGCGCCAGCGAAATCTCGCCCGGGCGCGGATCGGCGCCGCCGCCGACCAGGGCGACCGCGCTGGCGGTGTGGTGCGGGGCGCGGAACGGGCGTTCGCGCCAACGCGCGGGGTCCAGGCCTTGTGTGTGCGCGCCGCGGCTGACCGAGGCGATCGCCGCCGCTTCCAGGGCTTCGGTTTCGCTGGCTTCGGGCAGCAGCCCGGGCAAACGCGAGGCCAGCAGGGTCTTGCCGCAGCCGGGCGGGCCGATCAGCAGCAGGTGGTGGCCGCCGGCCGCGGCGATTTCCAGCGCCCGCCGCGCCTGCGCCTGGCCGCGCACGTCGAGCATGTCCGGCGTCGGCGCGCGCTGCAGCGGCGGCGCCATCGCCAGCGGCAAGGATTTGTGGCCGCACAGCATCGCGCAGACTTCCAGCAAGGTGCGGCCGATGCGCGCTTCCACCTGTCCCGACAGGGCCGCTTCGGCGCCGTTGCCGACCGGCACCACCAGGCGCCGGCCGGCCTGCGCGGCGGCGAGCGCGGCCGGCAACACCCCGTCGATCGCGCGCAGCTCGCCGGTCAGGCCGAGTTCGCCGAGGAATTCGCAGTCGGCCAACGGTTCCAGCGGAATCTGCCCGCTGGCGGCGAGGATGCCCAGGGCGATGGCCAGATCGTAGCGGCCGCCGTCCTTGGGCAGATCGGCCGGCGCCAGGTTGACGGTGATGCGCCGCTGCGGAAATTCGAACTGCGCGCATTGGATCGCCGCGCGGACCCGGTCCTTGGCTTCGCGCACCGCCGCTTCGGGCAGGCCGACGATGGACATGCACGGCAAACCGCCGCTCAAGTGCACTTCGACCCGAACCGCCGGCGCACGAACCCCCGATCGCGCACGGCTGTGCACGAGCGCCAGATTCATGGCGGGGGCTCAGTGTTGCGGGGTGGAGGCGTTGTCGAGCTGGGCTTCGAGCTCGGCGACGGTGCGTTGCAGTTCGTCGAGCTTCTCGCGCGTGCGCAGCAACACCGCGCGCTGGACTTCGAATTCCTCGCGGGTGACCAGGTCGAGCTTGGACAGTCCGGTTTGCAGGACCGACTTGAAGTTCTGCTGCATTTCTTCGCGGCCCTCGCGCAGGCCCGGCGGGACCAGCGAGCTGAGGCGGCGGGCGAGGTCGTCGATATGGTTCAGGTCGATCATGTAGAGAAAGCTCCTCCGGTGTTGGGGTCAGCTTGACCGCCGGACCGGGGCGACACCGTCGGCCGGGGCCGTGGCGCGCTGTCGGAAAAGTCCGAAGTGGATGACGCGGTCACTACATCACGCCGCCGCCGAAGCCCGCAAGCGTTCTCGGCTCGGCACGCTGCGGTACTTCATTGGGCGTTACAGATCGTCCAACGCCGGCTGCGCAGGCGGTGTGAACGCTGGCCGACCGGCGGCGATCGGCCCGCGCGGATCGGCCGGCTCGATGCGATGCGGCTCGATTCGGTATGGTCTGGGCGAACGTCCGGCTAGGTCGCGGACCGGCGGCGCGTTATCCTGCGCGCGAATCGACACGCGGTGCGGAGACAGACGAATGAAGATGGTCATGGCGGTGATCAAGCCGTTCAAGCTCGACGACGTGCGCGAGGCGTTGGCCGAGGCCGGCGTGGCCGGCATCACCGCCACCGAGGTCAAGGGCTTCGGCCGCCAGAAGGGCCACACCGAGCTGTATCGCGGCGCCGAGTACGTGGTCGACTTCCTGCCCAAGATCAAGCTGGAAGTGGCGGTGACCGACGATCAGGTCGACACCGTGGTCGAAGCGATCATGAAGGCCGCCGGCACCGGCAAGATCGGCGACGGCAAGATCTTCGTCTGGGATCTGGAACGCGCGGTGCGCATCCGCACCGGCGAAATCGACGGCGACGCGCTGTAAGTCCGCGGGCGCGCTGCCGCGGTTCAAACGTGCGTCAGAGGCGTTGACGCACGGCGTCGGAGTCGGCGGGAGCGAGAATCAAAATGGGTTCCGGCTTTCGCCGGAATGACGATGGGAGGGCGGGCGTTTTTTTCGACGGCTCTGGATCGCACGCGGCCGCGTTCGAAAAACTCCTGTAACCCGCGAACGACTCGCGGGCCCTGCGCCCGATACCGGCATCGCGCGGCCGTCAGTCGTCTTCGTCTTCGTCCAGAAACGCCTGTAGCGCCGGCGCGCGCGGCCGGTTGACCAGTTCCAGCCGGTACAGCGGCCGGCTCAAGGCGTCTTCGTCGCTGAGCGCGAGCGGGCGCACCCGCTGCATGGTGATCAGGTCGGCGACCACGGTCGCCGGCAACAGGGCGATGCCCGCGCCCGCCGCCACCGCGCGGGCGATGGCTTCGTTGCTGCCGATTTCGATCACCCGCGCCGGTTCGATGCCGCGTGCGGCGAACAGCGATTGCGCGGCCTGGCGCGTGCCCGAGCCGTGCTCGCGCAGCAGCCAGGTCTGCCGGCCGAGTTCGGCGACCGAGGCGCGGCGGCGCGCGCCGAGCGGGTTGTCGGCCGAGGCGATCAGCCGCAGCGGTTCGCTGCGCCACAGCGCCGCGTCGATGCGCGCATCGATGACCGAACCTTCGACGAAGCCGATATCGACCGCGCAGTCGATCACCGCGCGGCTGATTTCCTCGGTGTTGCCGACGATCAGCTCGGTCGCCAGGGCCGGATGCCGGCGCACGAACGGGCCGAGCCGCTGCGGCAGCCAGTACGCGGCGATGGTGGTGCTGGCGCCGATGCGCAGCCGGCCCTGGCGCAGCTCGACCCGGTCGCGCACGTCCTCGATGGCGATGCGCTCCAGGGCGAAGATCGCCCGCGCGTGCTCGAACACGGCGCGGCCGTGATCGGTCAGGGCGATGCCGTGGACGCCGCCGCGCACCGCCTTGCCGTCGGCGCCGGTGCGCTCCAGCAGCGGCAGGTCGAGCTGGCTTTCCAGTTCGCGCACGGCCTTGGACACCGCCGACTGGCTGACGAACAAGGTCTCGGCCGCGCGCGAGAAGCCTTGCTGTTCGACCACGGTCAGGAATACGCGCAGCAGGTGCAGGTTCATGGGTATGAGCTCAACTCATGGATTCTTGAATTATATGTATTGGACTCCGTTATGGGGCAGGCCTACCGTGGCGCCGAGTTTCCACACCGAGTACGCCACGTGTCCGCCCTGAATCCGACCTCGACCGCTCCCGCCGCGCCCTCCGGCGCGCACCGGCAACCGGGGTTCTGGCCCGGTCTGGCGCTGGTCGCGGCGATCGCGGCGGTGGCGATGGGGCTGGCCGGGCTGCCGGCGCTGCAGGGCGCGGGGCTCAGCGCGTTGACCCTGGCGATCGTGCTCGGCATCGTGTTCGGCAATACCGCCTTCGCAGCGATCGCGCCGCGGGTCGGCAGCGGCGTGGACTTCAGCAAGACCCTGCTGCTGCGTGCCGGCATCGTGCTGTACGGGTTCCGGGTGACCTTTCAGGAGATCGCCGGGATCGGCTGGGCCGGGCTGGCGATCGATGTGGTGGTGGTGGCCAGCGTGTTCGGTCTGGCGACCTGGCTGGGCACGCGTTGGCTCAAGCTCGACCGCGAAACCTCGATGTTGATCGGCGCCGGCAGCGCGATCTGCGGCGCGGCCGCGGTGATGGCGACCGAGCCGGTGCTGCGCGCGCAGGCGCACAAGGTGTCGGTCGCGGTCGCCACGGTGGTGGTGTTCGGCACGATCGGCATGTTCGTGTATCCGTGGCTGTACCCGTACCTGGGTTTGAGCGAGCACGCTTACGGCGTGTACGCGGGTTCGACCATTCACGAGGTCGCCCAGGTGGTGGTGGCCGGGCGCGCGGTCGGCGAATCGGCGGCGTCGGCGGCGGTGATCGAGAAGATGCTGCGGGTGATGTTGCTGGCGCCGTTCCTGCTGGTGCTGTCCGCGCGCCTGGGCGCGCCGGCGGGCGCGGGCGGGGCCAGGTCGAAGATCGTGATTCCGTGGTTCGCGCTGTTGTTCGTCGCGGTCAGCGGCATCAACTCGCTGCACCTGCTGCCGGCGGCGTGGAAGACGGCGATCGTGCAACTCGACACGGTGCTGCTGGCGATGGCGATGGCGGCGTTGGGCCTGCGCACCCAGGTCGGCGCGATCAAGCAGGCCGGGGCCAAGCCGATGCTGCTGGCGGCGATCTTGTTCGGCGTGCTGACCGTCGGCGGCTACGCATTGAATGTCGGCGTGGCCAAATTGTTC